>JAQVVW010000072.1 GCA_028698765.1 Methanoculleus sp.
GCCTGGCGGCGAGAGACCCTTCGTTCTTGTCAACCTTTGCGTTCTACGCCCTGATCTTCACGGGGCTCCTCCTCCCCTACAACGCCATCGGCGGGGCAGCGGGAAGAGCGGTGCGTAGCGCTCTCCAAAGAGACGGTGCCGCCGGGGCGGGCGAGCGGGGCGGGTGGCACGGGATCGCCGTTGGCACGGTCGTCATCGTCGGTTTGGCCCTCGTACCCGGTCTGCTGGTCGTCATCACCGGCCTGGCCCTCGTATCCGGTCTTCTCGTTCTGTCGGTCATGGCCGCTCCGCTTGCCGGCGGATTCATCGCGGGGTATGCCTCCGGGGGCAGGCCAAAAGATGGTCTAAAAGCCGGTTTTGTCGCGGCACTCTTCGGAGCCGGCCTCCTCTTCTTCATCCCGTTGCTCTGGACCGCGTTGCACGATTTCGGGTTCGCCGAGATGTTCGAGGGGATGGTCGCGATCGCCCTGGTATACTGCTTCACCCTCCTCGGGACCGTCGCCGGGGTTGCCGGTGCGGTCGTGCGGGATGCGACGGACGGGACGTCTGGAGCATGAGAAAACGCGGGGCGTTTTCGAAGGGCGACGGGCCGTAGAACCGGAGTTTGAGCACCGAAAGAGCGAGTTGAGGGCAGGGGGGAGCCCCCACCCCTGCCTGGGCTCCGCGCTCCTCAGACGCACCTTCGGTGCTCAAACTCCTGCCGTCCGCTACGCTCCCGGCAGTCGTTCCCCGGCCCCAAAGGCGGGGGCAGTGCAGGGGGATACCCCTTGAAATCCGTGCATGGGTTGTACGACCGGTGAAAACCTGGAACCGGGGGCTAACATCGTGAGTGCGAGACGGTCTCACAGCACAATGGACGAAACTTTCCGGTACCTTGACCCCGACCCCGCCTGCAACGCCGGGTGCAGGGCTATCCACACGCCACGAACCGTATTGGCGGGACTAAAAGTAATTGGGGAGAGCCCCCGTCACCCCCCATAAAAGATGCTCGCGATCTTGTAGAGATCCATATCCACTGTCTTGAGGTTCGCCACCGCCTCCTCGAGCGGAACCGCGACGATATCATTCCCCCGGAGCGCGACCATCTTTCCGAAGTCCTGATCCCTGATGAGATCCGCCGCCGCCACCCCGAACCGGGTCGCGAGCACCCGATCGTGCGCCGTCGGCGAACCGCCGCGCTGGACGTGCCCGAGGACCGTCACCCGCACCTCCATATCGAGCCGTTTTTCGAGTTCGTCGCGCAGGTAGTTCCCGACACCGCCAAGCGTCACGTGGCCGAACTCGTCAACCCGGGCAGACTGCGCGATCGCCTCCGCCATTCCCTTCGGCTGGGCGCCCTCGGCGACCACGACGATGCTGAACTTCTTCCCCCGCTCGTAGCGCACCCGGAGATGGTGGGTGACCTCGTCAAGGTCAAACGGAATCTCCGGGATGAGGATCTCGTCGGCCCCGCCCGCGATCCCGGCCACGGTCGCGATCCACCCGGCATGCCGGCCCATCACCTCCACCACCATGATCCTGTGGTGCGACTCCGCCGTTGTGTGGAGGCGGTCGATCGCCTCGGTGACGATGGAAACCGCGGTGTCGAACCCGAATGTGTAGTCGGTCCCGCCGACATCGTTGTCGATGGTCTTCGGGACCCCGACGACCGGGATGCCCAACTTCGAGAGTTTGTTCGCGACGCCGAGGGTATCCTCGCCCCCGATCGCAACGATCGCGTCGAGCCCGAACTTCCTGATATTGTCGCGCAGCCGCTGAAGATCGGCCTCGTTCTTGAAGGGGTTCGTCCGCGACGTCCCGAGGATCGTCCCGCCCTTCGGGAGGATCCCCGTCACCGAGTAGTCGGTGAGCGGCTCGACGTTCCCGGCGACCAGCCCGAGCCATCCGTCCCGGATCCCGATTGCGTCGAACCCGTGCTTCGCCCCCGTTCGCACGACCGCCCGGATAACCGCGTTCAGGCCGGGGCAGTCTCCTCCCCCGGTGAGGATGCCGACCGTCGTCATCCTAGCACCTGCCTCCCGTGCAGATCCGGTTCGCCTCCTCCACGCTCGCATCGTCGAGGGTGATCGCCGATATCGCGTTGCAGAACCGGACCGCCTCGTCGAGTGGCCGCTGGTGGATGTTCCTGCCGGTCGCGTTCCCGACCGTGCCGCCGACGTGGATCTGGTCGTGGAGCTGCTGCAGGAACTCCTGCATATCGGTGTGCGACCCGCCCGCACAGACGACACCCGTCCTGCCGCCGGCCGCCACCGCCTCCCGGAGCAGGGCGGCGTCGACCGACCCATCCTTCTTCGGCGGGTTCACCTTCACAAAATCGCTCCCGAGGGTCGCCGCAACGCCCGCCGCGCCCGCGACCAGGTGCGGGTCGCGTTCGTCCTTGACCGCCTTGCCCCGGGGATATATCCAGAGCACGGTGATAAGGCCGTTCGCATGCGCGTTGTTGACGATCTGCGCGGCCTGGTAGAGCATCATCGGTTCGTACTCGCTCCCGAGGTAGATCGTGTAGCCGACGCCGAGGATGATGAGCCCCGTCCGGTCGCGGAGATCGACGACCTGCCGGACGAGATGGAGTTCCGAACTGAGCGGATCGCGCTGGGCGGTCTTGACCAGGTGGGTCTTCGAGTTGAGCTTGACGAGGTATGGCACGTCCCTGTAATCTTCGCCGTAGCGGGCGATCATCCCGAGTTGCGTCGCAAAAACCCCGTTCCTCGCCCGGCTCGCGATCCGGAAGAGGTGTTCGGGATCGGCGTCGTCGGGGTGGATGCCTTCGCCGTAGAAATCGTCGTTGAGGTGCTCGACTTTCTGATCCCCGGCAAAGAGCATCAGCCTCCCGGTACCGTGCGTGATTCTCCGGTAATTCTCCCGGTACCTCTCCTGCTCCTCGGAGGGCACATCGAGAGGGATCCTGATATCGGGTGCAGGTGGCATACCCCATCTTCCCCCTCCCCCTGATACTTAAGTGTTGCTGGAATCCCGGAGAGTGCGGCGTGGAGGGCGTTTGCAGCGGATACGGTCGAATCCATCTCCGGGGATAAAAATGTCCCGCGGTGGCGAGCAGTCGTCCCGTAATACGGCAGGTTTGCGCGGGTACAGGAGAGGTGCCTCCGCGAGGGTTAAATGTCGTGAAAAAGGGGGGACGAATCGTCTCCGGTTACTTCAGGTTGTACTTCTCTTTGAGCTCTTCTCAGTAGGGATCGGCCTGCAGTTCCGCAATACCCTCGTTCATGAACTCGAGGAGCGCGGTGTCCTCCTTTCTGATGGCGGCGCCGAACTGCTCCCTGGTCTCGACGGAGCCGATGGTCTTGACCGGCTTGCCCTTGATGATGTCCTGGATGGAGACGTCGTCGTACATGACCGCGTCGACCCTGCCTGCCTCGAGGTCGTTGACGGCAAGCTGCGTGTCGGCGTAGGTCTTCAGGTTATCGGCGGGCATCGTCCCGTTCTCGATCAAGTTATCCTCGATCCTGTGGGCGGCGGTGCAGCCCTGCTGCGCTCCGAGAATCACCTTGCCGGCAAGGACGTCCTCAAGCGTCACATTCGAGTCCTCGCGGGCTACGACGTCCTGGTTGACGGTCCAGTAGGGGTTGCTGAAGTTGACCGCTTCCTGCCGCTCGGGGGTGATCGACATCTCTGCATAGACCATGTCGATCTTCCCTGCCTGGAGCGCGGGGATGATGCCGCTCCATTCCACCGGCATGAACGTCACCGTGATGCCCTTCTTCTCGGCGATCCACTTCATGGAGTCGACATCGAATCCCTGGGCGTTGCCGTCCTTATCGACGTAACTGTAGGGAGGGTAGGCATTCGTCGATGCCGACGATGTGGTCCGGTTCGGTCGTGCCGGTGCACCCTGCACCTGCGACTGCCAGCACTGCGACAAGGCAGGCGAGCAACGTAAGAATGCCATGTGTTCGCATGAAAAGAGACTGGTCAGGTAAGTAAAATGAACCTTTTGCTATGGCCCTGCCGGAGAGCCGGTTCTCCGACAGCCCGCCCGGGGAACCTTGCTTGATGGAAACCCTGTCCGATCCGGCCGCAGGTCGTCCCGCACTACCCGGGTTATGGCCTCATCACACATGGTCTATCGGGAATAACTCAAAGAGCCGTGCCGATCTGATCGGTCGAGGCACCTCTCGCGCCGCTGCTACGATGACGATAGGTGTTTATAGTACCGTACCCTGCCACGGTAGCTTCCGGTGAGGAGCATCAGGTGGTGAGAAGAGAGATGAAGAAAGAGTCCGTCACGAGCGGGATGTCAAAAGTTGCCGGACCTCTGCAGGAGATCGACCCGCGGGTGATCGAGATGATCATGTCCCGGATCAACTTCCCTGCATCGAAGAGCGATCTTATCACCCGGGCGCAGGATAGCGGAGCATCGCAGGGTGTCCTCGAGACGGTGAACCTGTTTCAGGAACGAAATTACAACAGCATGGACGAGATCCGATCCGAACTGAAGAGGATCCGGCAGAAGTAACCATTTTCACACGGATGTCTGCCGGCCCTGCTTCACAGGAAGGCGATGTTGGCGGAGCGCCCGGTCAGACCAGCGTCCCCGGGAGGTGCTTGAGGAGCCACGCCTTCACCTCGACGTAGAGGCTCTCGGCCGTCTCGTCGAGGGCGTGTCCCGCCCCTTCGTAGACGATCAGCCGTTTGGGTTCGCCGGCACGGCGGTAGACCTCCTCCGAGGAGGTATGGGAGAGAACCGGATCTCGGTCCCCGTGCACCAGGAGGATCGCCGCACGGCCGGCGAGGGCGGCGACCGGTTCGGTCCCGGCAGACCGGGTGGCAATGGCGATGACGACCCTGACCGCCGGGGCGTTTGCCGCCGCCTGGATCGCCACCGCTCCCCCGAGCGAGTGCCCGACGACCCCGGCGGCCGTAACGCCCCGGCTCTCGAGGTAGCGCAGCCCGAGGACGGTGTCGAAGACCGATTCCACGAGGTCGGTCGGGTGCCGGTACTGCACCCGGAGCGCACTGATCCGGTGGTTCGGGAGATCCTGTGCCAGCCGCGGGTAGAGTCCCCGTGCCGGGGTGTCGAACCCGCCGCCGGTTCCGCCCACCATGACGACGCCGCTCCGGGTTCCCTGCGCTTCGTAGTAGCGGCAGACGGTCGTCCCCCGGTCGGTCGCGATCTCCACGGTGTCGTAGGCCTCGCCGGCCTCTGGTATTCGCCTGATATCCGTTGGGCGCATGTCGACTCTCGCACCCTCCACTTCTATTGCAGTCGTTCCGAGCATGGGGGGCAATAGAGATTGGGCATATTTGGCTTTTCCGGCAGGGAGGTCTCCGCGCGCCCGGGTGGAAACCGACCCCGCGCAACCGGGGTAGCGTTGCTCCGTAGACCCGTGCGGAAAGTACATTACTATTGGTTACTAATTATAATATACGATGGATAAAATTGGGCACAGATTCTTCCAGCATACCGGAGATTTTTCTCAGAGATCCGTTTCAGAAAGGCACGCTGCAAGCCCCGATTCGGAGGAGTCCGATGCTGACCTCCTCGACGCCTACTCCCGCGCCGTCATCCGGGTCGTCGAGTCCGTGAGCCCCGCGGTCGTGAGCGTGGTCGTGGGGAAGAACTCCCCCGGGTGGCGCGGCGAGCAGGTGGGGGCGGGCTCGGGCGTGGCCGTGTCGCCGGAGGGCTACATTCTGACCAACAACCACGTGGTGCAGGGGGCGGGGAGGATCGAGGTCCGGACGGCGGACGGAACCGCTCTTCCTGCACGCCTTGCCGGGGCCGACCCCGCGACCGACCTCGCCGTGCTCCGCGCTGATGCCGGGGATCTCGCCTACGCGTCGTTCGGCGATTCCGGGAAGCTCGCGGTCGGCCAGCTCGCGATAGCCATCGGCAACCCGCTCGGTTTCGACTCGACCGTCTCGACAGGGGTCCTGAGCGCTCTCGGGAGGGCGTTCCGGAGCCGGGACGGCCGCCTGATCGAGAACATCATCCAGCACACCGCTCCCCTGAACCCCGGCAACTCCGGCGGCCCGCTGGTGGACTCCCGCGGCCGGGTCATCGGGATCAACACGGCCATCATCCCGATGGCCCAGGGCATCTGCTTCTCGATTCCCTCAAACACCGCCTCGTGGGTTCTCCCGCAGCTGGTCGCCGACGGCAGGGTGCGGCGCGGCTACCTCGGTATCGCCGGCCAGTCGCAGCCGCTCCCGCAACACCTCGTTCTGGCGCTCGGGCTTGCCGCGAACCAGGCGGTCGAGGTCGTCTCGGTGAACCGGACGAGCCCCGCCGGCCGGGCCGGGCTCAGGCCGGGCGACCTGATCGTCGCGATCAACGAGACCCATGTAACCTGCGTCGACGACCTGCACCGGTTCCTCGCTGCCTGGCCTATCGCGGAACCGGCTACCCTCGCGATAGTCCGGAACCAGCGGCGGATCACGCTCCCGATCGTTCCCGCGGAAGCGGTCGCGTGCACCGCCTCCGGGTGAAGGGAGTACTGTCAGGGGACCCGGTCTATCCGGGGCTCCCGGCGCACCGGTTTCGGTGAGAGGGGTCCGGGATAACCGAAGATCAGCGGGGCCACGATCTGGTGGTCGTCTGGAACCTTCAGCGCCGTAAGAAGGTCGGGGCTCTCCTGGACGAGCGCCGCCGAACCGATCCAGCAACTGCCGATACCGAGCGCCCAGGCGGCAAGCATCATGTTCTCCGCGCAGAGCGCGCAGTCGAGGAAGTTCGATACGGCCTCCCGGGCGCCGAGAACCAGGACCAGCACCGGGGCGTTGTAGAAGATGCTGAACCCGGGGTTCTTGAGCGCCGCGAGAAACTCTTCTGTCCCCGCCCGCCCCTCCTCTTCGATCCTCTCGATGAGGATCGGCTTACAG
>JAQVVW010000073.1 GCA_028698765.1 Methanoculleus sp.
CGGCACCGCGCTCGAACGGACAAAACGGCACCCGACGATCGAGGACGGTGTCGTCATCGGGTCGGGGGCGAGCGTCCTCGGCCCCATCACCGTCGGGCGCGGGGCGAAGATCGGGGCCGGCTCGGTCGTCGTCCGCCCGGTCCCCGCCGGCGCGACGGTCGTGGGGGTTCCGGGCAGGCTTGCCGGCCCGAAGTGCCGGAAGGGCCAGGAAAAACTCGATCGCGGCGACCTTCCCGACCCGATGCTCCGGGTGGTCAGCCGCATGCTTGATAGGCAGAACCGGATCGAAGAGCGGCTCCGGGCGGTGGAACGGTCGGGGCTGGTCTCCGGAAAGCGCCAGGAGGAGATCGTGCTCGAGGAGGGGGTCCGGGCGGCGCTCAGAGAGGTGATCGACCCGGAGGTCGGGATCGACGTCGTCGATCTGGGACTGATCAAGGGGATCTCCGTCCAGGACTCCTCGGTGCTGGTGGAGATGGTCCTGACCACCACCGCCTGCCCGCTCGTCGACTACCTCACCGAGCAGGTCCGGCGCCGGGTGCTCGACGTGAGCGGCGTCCGGGACGTCGAGGTCCGGGTCTTCGATGAGCCCTGGGACTGGGACCGGTACTTCGGTCAGCGGGACGTTCTCGGGAAACCCTGAAGACAGCCTACCGCGGCAGGTTCAGCATCCGCTCTATTGCCGTCCGTGCCCGGACGGCGGTCTCCGCGGGGACCGTCACCCGCGGTTCGAGCCTCTCGAGGGCCGCGAGCACCTTCGCCGGATCGGTCTTCTTCATGTTGGCGCAGACCGCCTTATTCGAGAGAGGGTAGAAGGCTTTCCCCGGGCACTTCTTTTCGAGCTGGTGGAGGAGCCCGATCTCGGTGCCGATGACGAACTCCCGGGCCGGGCTTTTGCAGGCGTGCCGCACCATCCCCGATGTCGAGAAGACGTGATCGGCACGGTCGATCACCCCGGGCCGGCATTCGGGGTGGACGAGCACCTCGGCGTCCGGATGGGCGCGGCGGGCTTCCTCCACCTCACCGGCCGTCATCCGGTCGTGGACGATGCAGTAACCGTCCCAGGGGAGGATCTCCTTCTTCGTGAACCGGGCGACGTAGCGGGCGAGGTTTCTGTCGGGAAGGAAGATCACCTGCTCCGCGTCGAGCGACTCGACGACGGCGACGGCGTTTGCGGAGGTGCAGCAGATGTCGCTCTCCGCTTTCACTTCGGCGGAGGTGTTGACGTAGGCGACGACGGCTGCCTCCGGGAACCGCTCGCGGAGCACCCGGACCTCGCCGGCGGCGACCATCTCCGCCATCGGGCAGCAGGCATCGACCGCGGGCAGGACGACCGTCTTCTCCGGCGAGAGGATCACCGCCGTCTCGGCCATGAAGTCGACGCCGCAGAATACGATGACGTCGGCATCGATCGTCGCCGCCGCCCGTGCGAGTTCAAGCGAGTCCCCGACGAGGTCGGCGACCTCCTGCACCGCCGGGATCTGGTAGTTGTGGGCGAGGATGACGGCGTCGCGCTCCTCTTTCAACGCGGCTATCCGTTCGGCGAGGGTCTGGTCGGGACTGGTGGACGGGATGGTATCACAACCTCTACGGTCAACGATGCGGGCCTTGTTCACAAACGTTATCCCCTGTACTCTTAACAATTGTTAATGCGTGGCGCGGCCCCGGGCCCCGCGGAGACGATCTCATGGCGCGAATCCTGTCTGAACGAGATGCAGCGGTCTTGAAGAAGGCTGCTCCGGAGTGCATGGGGCTGATCTGTTCGGGTTCGGGAGGGCCATACCGGTCAATCCTCCCAGCGCTTGCGAAACCACTACGCGACGGACGGGGAGGACTTCCGCATCCGGCTGGAACGGCTCGACGGCGACGACCTCCGCTACCTCGTGGAACTGATCCTGGACGGGAGCGAGAGTCTCGGGTGCGTTCCTCCCGGGTATATCGAGGTCTTCCTCACCTTAGTCGATAGCCGGCTCGGCCGGGACGCTGCTCTCTCGATCCTGCGGCACTACGAGAGCGAGGACGGGTGCTCCCCCTGATCGGCCGGAGAATGGCGCTAACTCCCATTTTTGCCACGTTCTCTTCCGCCTGCAGGATGTTTATTGGGTTATGTGACCAATATAAAACGAACATGCAGATCATTCTCCCGGACAAAAGCGTGCGAACGGTCCCCGGCACCTCCGCGCCGATAGAGGAGATCCTCATCGAGCTCGGGATCAACCCTGCGACCGTGATCGTCGTGAAGAACGGCATGATCGTCCCCGAGGACGTGACGGCGGGCGAGGACGACGAGATCCGGGTTCTCCGGTTCTCGCACGGCGGGTGATCCGGGTGTCCCCCGCTGAGAACCTCTGCTCCCTCTGCCGCGAACCTGCGGTCGTCCGCCTTACTGATCCGGAGCGGCGACTTTGCGCCGCCCATTTCATCGAGGACGTCGAGGCACGCGTTCTTACCGCCTTGACGCGCGAGCAGATGGTCGCGCCGGGCGACCGGGTCGCTGTCGGCCTGAGCGGGGGAAAAGACAGCACCGCTCTGCTCCTGCTGCTCCACCGCTTCCTCTCCACACTCGGCGCAACCCTCGTCGCCGCCACCGTCGACGAAGGGATCGCGGGCTACCGCGAAGAGACCCTCAAGGCCGCAGAATCCCTGACAACGGAACTCGGCGTCGAGCACACCATCGTCACGTTCGCCGACCTCTTCGGGAACGATCTAGACCGGCTGCTCGTCGGAAGAGAGGCGCAGGGCTGCACCGTCTGCGGCGTGCTCCGCAGGCGGGCGCTCGCCGAAGCGGTGAAGAGGACCAGCGCGACGAAACTCGCCACCGGCCATAACCTCGACGACGAGGCGCAGTCGGTCCTGATGAACGTCCTCCGCGGCGACCTGCCCCGCCTCGTCTCCGACACCTCGACCGGACAGCCCGGGCACTTCGTCCCGCGGATAAAGCCCCTCGCCGTTCTCTCTGAGAAGGAGATCGTGACCTACCTCCTCCTCCGCGGTTACTATCGCGACCTGCCCGAGTGCCCCTATGCCGGGACGGCGCTTCGCTCAGAGGTGCGGACGATGCTTGCGGGGCTCGAGCATCGCCACCCGGGAACGATGGCCTGCCTGATGCGGTTCCGCGACGGGGCCAGGCGATCGGCCGGTCCGGCGGCGTCGACGGGTGTGCTCGGGACCTGCCGGATCTGCGGGGAACTCACGAGCGGCGAGGTCTGCCAGGTCTGCAGGCTGCTCGGGCGGGGGGGATAGAAGACCGTCGGCCTCTCCGGTATTATCCGAATCTCTCCTCCTTATGTCTCCCCTGCTCAAGTTCTCCATCCAGCACCGGGTATACCGCAGGGTTCTCATGTATCAGGCCCCGGAAGTCCGGTGAGACGCATACCCTCAGTCCGCCTGCTGGCGAATCGAGCAGAGAAGCCTTATTGCTGCGCAGGATCCAGACGAGTCAACTAAAGGAGATGTTATGGATGCCACCCCATTGTGATACTCGGGACGGCCCTGTGGTCAGTGCAGCAACGACGGCTCTGGAGAAGGGAAATGTGAATTACGTTCTCATCTGGGTGCCGAAGAAATCGGAGAGAGAACTGACCGACGCATTCGAGCGGACAATGAAGGTTCGGAAGCTCGGCGAGGGGGCAAAAGACCTTGCCGATGACTGGTTCTTCGAGACCGCGATCAGGCTCCACCGGGCAGGCGAGGGAGCGCCCTACACCGGATTGAAACCGGCAGGCCTCGACGAGGGGCCTGTGGTCCCCCGCGCCGAGAAGGCGATAGAAACCGGTGACGCCGATGAAGTCATCGGTTTTGTCCTCGATGCAGTGAGAGAAGACCTGCAGCACCGCTTTCATGCCGTCATCGAGAAGAAGCATTATGACCCGGACGACGTCGCAGCAGGTCGCGCGTATGTGCAGGCGTTCATTAATTTCGTGGTCTACACCCACCATCTCTACCAGTCTGTGAAAGGCGGCGGGGAGCATGAAGGGGGCGGTGGCGGTCATTCTCATTGAGCGGGCACTCTTCGGGGGTCGCCCTGGTCCCCGAATACCCCTGAAATCTGGTGGGGGCCGTCCGTTCGTTCACTCGCCGGCGGCCGCCTGCGACGCACCGGACCCGGTCCTTCCCGAGCGTTCGAACGGCCAGGGCGGCGAGGAGCGAGCTGTCGACGCCGCCGGAGCAGGCGACCAGCACCGCCCCCTTCTCCTCGAGCGTCTTGATGACTGCCGTTCTGGTGCCGCGTTCGGGTTCCACCGGTGCTTCCCCCTTATGTCTCCCTGGCACACGAACTGCCCGGATCGTCTTCCTCACGGATCTGTGCACAGATCTCGCATATCCGGGCTGCGAGGTCATCCACCTGGCCGGCCTTGAGATCCCGTGCAAGCCGGTTGAGCGATTCCTTCACCTCGCCCTCAAAAACGATCCGGTACCCCCGCTTCCCGGTGAGGTACTGGGAGATCGCCGACGGCGTCATATCGAGGAGGCGAGCGGCCTCCAGCTGGGAGACGTCCATGGCATTCAGTTCTTCCGCGATGGCAGCCCGGATCGCGGGCAGCACATTCCATACTATCGACTGGCAGGGGAGTTTCATCAGACCACAACGTTTAATGGTTTCGGAGCAGATCTAACATTGATGTTAACAATTGTTAACTTTGACTCCGGAGAACAAATACCTTTGTGCAGGGCTGGATTACGGTGTGAGTCTCATGATTGACGGAGGGCGACGGTCGGTCTACATGGACCATGCGGCGACGACGCCGGTGCGGCCGGAGGTCGCCCGGGCGATGCTCCCCTACTTCTCGGAGCGGTTCGGCAACCCCTCCTCACTCTACGCGCTCGCCCGTGAGGCGAAGGGGCCGGTCGAGGAGGCCCGGGAGAAGGTCGCGGCGGCGATCGGTGCCACACCTGAGGAGGTCTACTTCACCTCAGGCGGGACGGAGGCCGACAACTGGGCGGTCAAGGGGACGGCCCTCCGGGGAATGGGCGACCATATCATCACCTCCGCTATTGAGCACCATGCTATCCTGCATTCCTGCCAGGCCCTCGAGAAGCAAGGCTACCGGGTCACCTATCTCCCGGTCGACGGGTTCGGGCGGGTCGACCCGGGCGACGTCGAGGAGGCGATCACGGACAAGACCATTCTCATCTCGGTGATGGCTGCGAACAACGAGATCGGGACGATCCAGCCGATCCGTGCCATCGCGAAGATTGCGCACGACCACAACATCCCGTTCCATACCGATGCCGTCCAGGCGATCGGGGCGGTGCCGATCGATGTGAATGCGATGGGGCTTGACCTTCTCTCGCTCTCCGCACACAAGTTCGGCGGCCCGAAGGGGATAGGAGCGCTCTACGTCCGGCGGGGGACCCGGATCGGGACGTTTATGGACGGCGGGGCGCAGGAGCGGGGGCGCCGGGCCGGGACTGAGAATGTCCCCGGGATCGTAGGGCTCGGCCGCGCGATCGAACTCGCGACCGCCGATATCGAGGGGCACAACCACCGGCTCGCCGCGATGCGGGACCGGCTGATCCAGGGGACCCTGGAATCTATCCCGGTGAGCCGGTTGAACGGCCACCCGACCGAGCGGCTCCCGAACAACGTCAACGTCGCGTTCCGCTACGTCGAGGGAGAGTCCATCCTCCTCATGCTCGACGCCCTCGGGATTGCGGCCTCGACCGGGAGCGCCTGCACCTCGGCGTCGCTTGAGCCCTCGCACGTCCTGACCGCCTGCGGTCTCCCCCCCGAACACGCCCACGGCTCGCTCCGGCTCACCCTCGGCGACGTCAACACGGACGACGACGTCGATTACGTCCTCTCCGTCCTTCCCGGGGTTATCGAGCGGTTGCGGAAGATGTCGCCGCTTACCCCTGAACGATACGAGTGATCACGATGTACAGCGAACAGGTCATGGACCATTTCACGAACCCCCGGAACATGGGGGAGATCCCGGATGCGGACGGTGTCGGCGAGGTCGGAAACCCGACCTGCGGCGATATCATGCGGATAACCCTCCGGATCGAAGATGACCGGATTGTGGACGCAAAATTCAAGACGTTCGGGTGCGCAGCCGCCATTGCGTCGAGTTCGATGGCCACCGAGCTGATCCGGGGAAAGACCCTTGAAGAGGCGCTGGCGGTCACCAACAGGGCGGTCGCCGAGGCGCTGGAGGGGCTGCCCCCCCAGAAACTCCACTGCTCCGTCCTCGCCGAAGAGGGGATCCACAAGGCGATCGACGACTACCGCTCGCGGCATGGGATGCCTGCGGAGAAGGGAGGATAACCGTATGCTCACCGAGCGGGAACGGGAACGCTACGCCCGGCAGATCCTCCTCTTCGGCGAGGAGGGGCAGGAGCGGCTGAAAGGTGCGAAGGTCTTCATCGCCGGGGCCGGGGGTCTCGGCTGCCCGATCGCCCTCTACCTCGCCGTCGCCGGTGTCGGGGAGATCCGTATTGTGGACCGGGACACCGTGGAGCGGACCAACCTGAACCGGCAGGTCCTCCACCGGGAGAGGGATATCGGCGAATTGAAGGCTCGATCCGCGGAGGCAAAACTCCGGGAGGCAAACCCGGATATCCGCATCAAGGCCTTCGCGACGACCATCGACGAGACGAACGTCCCCGACCTGGTGGGCGACGCGGACCTGATCGTGGATGCGATGGACAACTTCCCGACCCGCTATCTCCTGAACCGGGAAGCGCTCCGGAGCAGCGTGCCGCTCATCCACGGCGCCATCCGGGGGTTCGACGGGCAGGCGACGACGATCATCCCCGGCCGGACGGCCTGCCTCGAGTGCATCTTCCCGGAGGCACCGCCGGCCGAGGTCTTCCCGGT
>JAQVVW010000074.1 GCA_028698765.1 Methanoculleus sp.
CCTCCACGAGGGCTACCGCCGTGCCTGGCGGGGGCACCCGAACGCCGGGCTGAAACCCGGGCAGTTCACCGACGACACCCAGATGATGCTCCTCGTCGCCAGGTTGCTCGCCGACGGCACCTACTCGGAGAAGGCATATGCGGCCGCCCTTGCCCGGATGTACATGAACGAGGAACTCCGGTTCCCCGACGGCGCCGTGGACGCCGCGTGCCGCCACTTCCTTCTTTCCGGCGGCAAACCGGGGGGCGTCTCCTCCAACACCGCAGGCTGCACCGGGATCGCCGTCCCGTTCGGCCTCCTCTACGGCGACCCCATCGACGTCACCGAACGGGTGGTTCAGGCCTGCAGCGTCACCCACACCCACCCGGCGGCGCACGCGGGAGCGGTCACCGTCGCGATGCTCGTCCACCACGCCGTCCGCGGCCGCCCGGACGCCCTCGCTCTTGCCGGGAAGCACGCCACCCTTGAAGACGTTGCCCTCGGCAATAAGATCCGCGACGCCGTCCGCCTCGCAGACGAGGGGATCAGCCTTGAGAGCGCCCTCTCGGTGATAGGGAACGACGTCACCGTCTACCAGACCGTCCCGCTCGCCTTCTTCCTGATCACCCGGATCAAAGACGTCACGGCCCTCCTCACCACCGCGGCGCACGTCGGGGGGAACACCGACACCATCGCGCTCATCTGCGGGGCTTACGCGGGCGCCGTCTACGGGAGATCCGCTCTCCCGCCGGATCTCCTCGATGGACTCGAGGGAAGAGGCGAGATCGAGTCCGTGGCCGCCCGCCTCTACGAACGCTGCACCACAAAGCCTTAAGATTCTATAAAAGACACCTCTCTCTTATGGAAATTGCGATTATCGGTGCATCCGGATACACCGGCGGCGAGCTGATGCGGCTCCTGCTGCAGCACCCGTCCGCAGACGTCGTCGCGGCGACGTCCCGGAAGCTGGACGGCACCCCCGTCGCCTCGGTACACCCCCATCTCCGGGGACTGGCCGATCTCGTCTTCCGGAACACCGAGGCCGGCGATATCGACGCCGACTTTGCCTTCCTCGCCGTACCGCACACGGCGGCGATGAAGGTTGCCGGGACGCTTGCGGAGCGGGGGATAAAGACCGTCGACCTCTCGGCCGACTACCGGCTCGCGAAGGATATCTACGAGAAGACCTACGGCGTATCCCATACGGCCTACTTCGAGGCGCCCTACGGTATCCCCGAACTCCACCGGGACGAGGTCCGCGGCGCCCCCTTCGTCGCGAACCCCGGCTGCTTCCCGACGGGAGCGACGCTTGCGGCGGCACCGCTCGCGAGGTTCGCTCATACCATCATCTACGACTCGAAGACCGGGGTCTCGGGCGCGGGGAACACCCCCTCCGCGACCACCCACTACCCAAACGTCGGCGACAACTTCAGCGCCTACAAGTGGACGACCCACCGGCACCTCGCGGAGATGAAGCAGGAGGTCGCCCGGCTCGGCTCGACCGCCCGGTGCTACTTCACGCCCCACCTCCTCCCGGTGAACCGGGGCATCCTGACGACGGCTCACATCCTCCTCAACGAACCGATGGAGCAGGACGAGGTCGAGGCGCTGTATCGGAAGTTCTACGCCGACGAGTTCTTCGTCCGCTACCAGAGACCGACCCTCGCGGCCGTCCGCGGGACGAACTTCTGCGACATCGCCGTCGAGAGCGAGGGCGACCGGGTCGTCGCGGTCTCGGCGATCGACAACCTGGTCAAGGGCGCGAGCGGCCAGGCGATCCAGAACATGAACCTGATGTGCGGGTTTGCGGAAGACGCCGGGCTCCGCAGCGCCGGGATGCTCCCCTGAGGTGATGAAGGTGGTGCAGGTCAGGAATGTCATGACCCCGGACCCGGTGACCGTCCGGATCGACTCGCCGGTCAGCGAGGCGGCGGGACTGCTCAGGAAGTACCATATCGGCGGGCTTCCTGTGATGGACGGCGACCGGGTGGCGGGTATCGTCACCGAGACGGACATCCTCTCGCTCCTCGACGTCGGCGACCTCTCCGACGACCTCTGGCTTCCGTCGCCGCTCGAGGTGATCGAGGTCCCGGTCAGGGAGTTCATCAACTGGGAGAAGACGAAGCGGGCGCTCACTGAAATCGGGAACGTGGAGGTGCGACGGGTGATGAGCAGCCCGGTCGTCGCCATCGACGAGGATGCCGATATCGCCGATGCGGCAGCCCAGATGCTCCACGAGGGGATCGCCCGCCTCCCGGTCCTCCGCGACGGGAAGCTCGTCGGGATCGTCACCCGGGCCGATATCGTCCAGGGCCTCGGAGCGTCCCGGGAGGAGAGGGTATGAAGAGTATCTGCGGAGTCGAAGGCGTCAGTGCCTCCGGGATCAAGGAAGGAAAGTTCGGGCTCGCCCTGATCCGGGCAAGCGGAACCTCGGCCGGGGTCTTCACGTCGAACAGGATGCGGGCGGCCCCGGTCGAGGTGATGATGGAGCGGATGCGCCGGGGGACCCTCGATGCCGTCGTCGTCAACAGCGGATGCGCGAACGCCTACACCGGCGAGCGGGGCTACCGCGACGCGATCGAGATGTGCGAGATCGCGGGCGGAGCCCTCGGCCTTGCACCGGAGTCGGTCGGCGTCGCGAGCACCGGGGTGATCGGGCGCTACCTCGATCTCCCGCTCATAACGGATCAATGCGGGCGGGTCGCACCGCTCCTTGCCCGGAGCGGCGAGGCCGAGGACGCGGCGGCGAAGGCGATCATGACGACCGACACCTTCCCGAAGCACGCCCTCGTCGAGACGGAGTCGTTCTCCGTCGGCGGGATCACCAAGGGGAGCGGGATGATCGCCCCGAACATGGGGACGATGCTCGCGTTCATCTACACGGATGCCGAGGTCGAGGCTCCCGTTCTCTCGGATATCCTCCGCACGGCGACCCGGCGGTCGTTCAACCGGGTCGTCGTCGATGGAGACACGAGCACGAACGACGTCGCCCTCTGCACCGCGACTGGCGCCGCGGGCCGGGTTGACCGCGACGAGCTTGCACGGGCCATCGAGACCGTCTGCCGCGACCTTGCCGTCCAGATCGCCCGCGACGGCGAGGGGGCGACGAAACTCCTCGCGGTGACCGTCCGCGGCGCTCCCGACGAGGACGCCGCCGCCGATGTGGCACGGACGATCGTCGCCTCCCCGCTCGTCAAGACCGCGATCTACGGCGAAGACCCGAACTGGGGGAGGGTCGTCGCGGCGGCGGGGAGGGCCGGCGTGGCGTTCGACCCCTACGCCGTCTCACTCCGGGTCGGGGATACGCCGCTCGTCCGCCGCGGCGAGATCGTCGCCGACCTCGTGCAGGCGAAGGCCGCGATGCGCGGGGATACCGTCGCGTTCGACCTCGACCTCGCTGCGGGCGACGGGTCGGCGACGGCGTGGGGATGCGACCTCACGGAGAAGTACGTGGAGATCAACGGGAAGTACACGACATGAAACGAGAAGATGTGCTGATGGAGGCACTCCCCTATATCCAGAAGTTTTACGGAAAGACGATCGTGATCAAACTCGGCGGCCACGCGATGGTCGACCAGAACATCCTGAATACCGTGATCCGCGACGCCGTCCTCCTGCGCTACGTGGGGATGAAGGTCGTCCTGGTCCACGGCGGCGGCCCCGAGATCACCGCGAAGATGCAGGCGATGGGGAAAGAACCCAAATTCGTCGGGGGGCTCCGGATCACCGACGCCGAGACGCTCGAGATCGCCCAGATGGTCCTGGTGGGGAAGATCAACGCCGGGATCGTCGCCCTCATCGCGAACTGCGGCACCCGGGCGGTCGGGATCTCCGGCAACGACGGCAACCTCCTCATCGCCCGGAAGATGGAGCCCCAGCGGGTGAAGGTTGGGGAGGTCGTCGAGGAGGTGGACCTCGGCATGGTCGGCGAGATCGAGGAGGTCGACCCCGAGTTGCTCAATGGCCTCCTCAGCCAGAACTACATCCCCGTCGTGGCCCCGATCGCCCTCGACCGGCAGGGCCGGAACCTGAACATCAACGCCGATACCGCGGCCGCGGAGATTGCGATCGCTCTCAAGGCCTTCAAGTTGATCAACCTCACCGATGTCGACGGCGTGATGAACGCCGACAGGACGATGGTCTACCACCGCCTCTCGCTCTCCGAGGCGGAGGCGATGATCGGCGAGGGGATCATCGCCGGCGGGATGATCCCGAAACTCGACGGGTGCATGAAGGCGGTCCGGAGCGGTGTCACGAGCGCCCACGTCGTGAACGGCAACAAGGAGCACAACCTGCTCCTCGAGCTCTTCACCGACCAGGGCGTCGGGACGATGCTCACCCCTTGACCTTTTTTTCTCACGGCAGGTTGCCGTCCCCGCTGCACTCCCGCTGCCGCTCCTCGCTCATCCCGACCAGGAGCTCGAAGACGCTCCTGACGGCGACCGGGTCGATCCGGTTCTCGACGGCGTAGGCGAAGACCCGGTCGAGGACGAGCTTTCGCTGCGCCGGATCGTGGATGGAAAGACCCTCCTCCTGCTTGATCCGGGCGATCCTCACCGCCAGCCTCTGCCGCTGTGCGATGAGGTCGATGATCCGTTCATCGATCTCGCGGATCTCGTTCCTGACGGCATCTAAAGTCATATTACATGATAGGCCGCGGCCGGGGAATAAACCTGACGGGCCTACCCGGGGAGAAAGATATTACCATGCCGGAACAAACCTGATACCCGATGCTGGAACGAATACCGCTACGCGAACGCCGGGACCTCCTGATCGCGTGGCTCGCCATATCGATCGCCTTCACCCTGATCTACGTCCGGGGCGGCGTGGATCCGATCGGGCTCGTCTTCTTCTTCGTGATGTCGCTCGTCACGGTGGGCGTCGCCTTCGTCCTCCACGAACTGGCGCACAAGTTCGCCGCGATGCGCTACGGCTACTGGGCGGAGTTCAAGAAGGACAACCAGATGCTCCTCGTCGCCGTGGTGATGGCGGCGCTCGTCGGGGTCGTCTTTGCGGCGCCGGGAGCGACCTACGTCTACGGGAACGCGACGCGGACGGAGAACGGGCGGATATCGGCGGCGGGACCGATCACGAACCTCCTCCTCTGCATACCCTTCGCGGCGCTGGCGCTCTTCTCCGGCGGCGGGCTCCTCGCTCTCATCGGCCTCGTCGGGCTCCGGATCAACGCGATGATCGCGACCTTCAATATGCTCCCGATCAGCGTCCTCGACGGCCGCAAAGTCCTCGACTGGAACCCGGCCGTCTTTGCGGTGCTCATCGTCGCCTCTGTCGGGCTCCTCGTCTGGTCGCTCCTCCTCTGAGGAACTACCCTCTTTTTCAGGCTCTTTTCAGCGTGAACCGGAACGCCGCGCCGCACTCCGGCCGGCCCGGCACCCGGTCGCCGACCTCTACCCTGCCGCCGTAACGCGTAATCAGCATCCGGGTGATGTAGAGACCGAGACCCTGGCCGCTTTTGCTGCCCCAGGTCTGCCCGAACCGCATGAATAGGG
Source organism: Methanoculleus sp. (assembly GCA_028698765.1). The sequence goes on from JAQVVW010000074.1 coordinate 5,490, forward strand.
CTTCTTTTATCTCATCGGGAATCCCCGGTCCGGTATCCTCGACCGAGATCAGGACTTCGCCGTTCTGCTCATCCACCCGAATGGCGACCTCGACCTCCGGCCCCCCGAACTTGATGCTGTTGCCGATGAGGTTCGCGAAGACCTCGGGAAGGAGTGCGTCTGCCATGACCGGGAGGTTCGTGCCGCCGTAGCGGATCCGGCTCCCGGAGAAGATCGCGATCTCGTCCCGGATAACCCCGTCGATGTCTACCGGAGCGAGCACGGTCGACTCCTTGTGGATCCGGCGGATCGTCGAGACGTTCCGCAGGATATCGATGCCTTTGCGGATACTGCTCTGGAGTTTCTGTGCGTAGCCCTTCGCCTCCCCCTCGAGCGTCTCGACGAGGAGATCGGCGTAGAGGCTCGAGACGTTCCCGGCGTTCCTGATGTCATGGCCGAGGATGTCGAGGTAGAGGTTTGCCTCCCGTTCGGCCACTTCCAGCTGCCGGATCAGCATGGCACGTTCGACGGAGGTGCCGATCTCCCTCCCGATGGCCGTAAGGAGAGAGCGGTCGGCGGCGGTGAACCGGTTGCCGTTCTTTGCAACCACATTCAGCGCCCCGATGACCTTCCCGTGCGCCGTGATCGGGATGCTCGCACACTGGTGCGGTGTCCCCTCCCCTTCCCCTGGATAGCGGAAATTCGGGTGATCGTCGAAGAAGAGGGGCTTTCCTGCCACCAGCACCTCCGCGTAGGGCCGGGCGGTGATGTCGGGAATGCACGGCTGTGGAGGAAAGCCTTCGGGGAGACCCTGCACGCAGACGAGTCGCGCTCTCTCCCTCCCCGGCTCGATCAGGTAGATGCCGCCGCCGGAGAGATCGAGGAGGGAGAGGACTGCCGCGAGCACCCGTTCCAGGACTTCATCGACATCCGTTGCGGACGCCGATACCCCGATGATCCGGTTCAGGATCGAGAGTTCCCGGTTATGGGCCTGGATCTCCGCCTCGGCCTGTTTCTGGCCGGTGATGTCGGTGAGCGAAGCCGTGATGCAGAGGGGAACTCCGTCGCCGTCCCTGACCAGGCTTCCGGAGAACATGGTATAAAACGTCGTTTCATCCCGCCTTCTGCCGATCCGTTCTCCGGTGTGCCTGCCGGTGCGGACGACGTTCTCAAACGCACTTCGGCCCTCTTCCTCGTTCTGCCAGAGTTCCGTGACCCGCTTCCCGATCACCTCGGTCGGGGAGTCGTAGCCCCACATGGAGAGAAACGCCCGGTTGACGTAGATCAGGCGGCCGTCGAGGTCGGCGACGGTGAACG
>JAQVVW010000075.1 GCA_028698765.1 Methanoculleus sp.
GGCACCGCACCCGGGAGAGGGGCGAGCTGCTTGATTTCAGTGCTAACGTGAATCCATATCCTCCTGAGATCCCCTGGACCCCGGACACCTCGGCGCTGAAAGATTACCCCGACGACCGGTATGTGACGCTCAAAGAGGAAATAGGGAGGACATTCGGTCGCGCTGCCGCAGAGGTCGCCGTCGGCAACGGTTCCGTCGAGTTGATTCGCGCGTTCTGTTCTGCCGTGCTCGGGGCTGGCGATACCGCCTATGTCGAGTCGCCGACGTTTGCCGAGTATGGGATGGCGGTGAGGCTTGCAGGTGCCCGGTGCACGGCGGATGAGAACGGGGCTGCCGTCCGGTTCCTCTGCAACCCGAACAACCCCACCGGAAAACTTCTGGGTCGGGCGGAAGTCCTCCGGCTGCTCGATGGGGTCGCCGGCCGGGGAGCGTACCTCTTCCTCGACGAAGCCTTCATCGAACTCTCCGACCCGGCCCAGAGCGTTGTCGACGTCTCGCACGAGAACCTCTTTTTGCTGCGTTCCCTCACGAAGAGCTTCGCCGTGCCGGGCATCCGGTTCGGCTATGCCTTCGGCGCGCCCGAGCTCATCGAGAAGGTGGAGACGGTGCGCCTCCCCTGGACGGTGAATGCGTTCGCCGAGTCGTTCGCGATCGAGGCTTTCCGGCACTACGACCTCCTCGAGGAGTCGCGGGAGCGGATTGCCCGGGAGCGGGCCTGGCTCTGCAGCCGCCTGGACGCTCTCGGTCTCGGGTATGCGCCCCCCTCTGCGAACTATATCCTTATTGAAGTCCCGATCGAGGCGGAGGCCCTCGCTGACCGGCTCCTCTCCCGCGGCATCCTTGTCCGGGACTGCCGGTCGTTCGGGCTCCCCCGTCACATCCGCGTGGCCGTCCGGACCCACGAGGAGAACAGGCAACTCATCGAGGCGCTCGAAGCATGCTTGCCCTGATCATGGCCGGGGGGCGGGGCACCCGTCTCCGGATGGGCGAGAAACCCCTGGTCACCATCTGCGGACGGCCGATGCTCTCCTACGTCACCGACGCCTTCACGGCCGCAGGCCACGAGGTGGTCGTGGTCGCCTCGTACCGGACGCCGTTCACCAAGAACTGGTGCCGGGCGCAGGGGGTCGCCCTGTACGAAGCGGAGGGGCTCGGCTACATCGAAGACATCAACGCCGCTGCGGCAGATCTGGAGAGAGAAGGAACACCCTTCTTCACCTGCGTATCCGACCTCCCCTGTCTTGCGCCCGATATCGTCACCGTCGTCGAGGACGCCTGGCGCCGGACGGGAACGCCGGCATGCTCGACGTGGGTGCCCCGCGACCTCTGCGAAGAGCACGGCTGCCGCACCCGGTACACGGAAGCGATCGACGGTGTCCCGGCCTGCCCCGCCGGGGTAAACATCCTGACGGCGGGCGGTTCCGGTGCGGCACAGGACGAACTGCAACTTCTCCTGCACGACCGACGGCTTGCCTTCAACGTCAACACCCGCGAGGAACTGGCGCTGGTGCAGGAGTATCTCTGCCGGAAGCGGAGCGCGTAGGGCTCCCTGTGGGCGAAGTGGCACATATGGTTTTGAAGTTCCGCTGTAACCGGGGAAACTGTATTATCGGACTATCGCCCATCCTTATAACATGGAACCCTGCCGGGAAATCGAACTGGAAGGCCATATCATCGATTCGGGCGTCATGACCCTGGTGTTTGACAGGATCATGGATATGGGGGGAGAATTCGAGATCCTCACGTTCAATGTCGGGAAACAGAAGACGGACACGAGTTACGCACGCCTGCGCGTGACGGCGCCCGACGATCACCTGCTCGACGCCATCCTCTCCGAACTGCACCGGCTCGGCGCACGCGCCCCCGAGATCGGCGACGTCACCCTCGTACCGGCAGAGGGCGACCGGATCCTGCCGAAGGGGTTCTACTCGACCACCAATCACCCGACATTCGTAAAATACCGGGACGAATGGCTGCCCGTCGAGCGCATCGAGATGGACTGCCACATCGTGGTCGATGAGAAGGAGATGCGGGCGATCTGCACCCCGATAGCGAAGATCAAGGCGGGGGATGCGGTCGTCGTCAGCGAGACCGGGGTTCGCGTGGTCTACCCCGAGCGGCCGAGGAAGGTCAGCACGTTCGAGTTCATGCACGGAACCGTCTCATCCGAGCGGCCGAGCGAGGCGATCATCGCAAAGATCGCCCGTGAGATCCTGATATCGAAGAGGAAAGGAGAGAAGATTGCGCTCGTCGGCGGCCCCGCCATCGTTCATACCGGAGCGGCCGACGCCCTCGCAACGATGATCCGTGAAGGCTACATCGATGTGCTCTTTGCGGGGAACGCACTCGCCACCCACGATATCGAGGCCAACCTCTTCGGCACGTCGCTCGGGATGAACGTCAAGACCGGCACGCTCGTCACCGGCGGACACAAGCACCATATCCGCGCCATCAGCGAGATCATGCGGGCGGGCTCCATCAAGAACGCGGTCGACCAGGGGCTCGTCACCGGCGGGATCATGTATGAATGCGTGAAGCAGGGCATCCCGTTCATCCTCGCCGGCTCCATCCGGGACGACGGCCCGCTCCCCGACACGATCACGGACGTCGTCGAGGCGCAGGACACCATGCGCCGCCACATCCACGACCTCGGGATGGTGGTGATGGTGGGAACGCTCCTCCACTCGATCGCCGTCGGGAACTGCCTCCCCTCGTACGTCAAGACCGTCTGCGTCGACATCAACCCCGCATCGGTGACGAAACTGATGGATAGGGGCACGACGCAGGCGATCGGCGTCGTGAGCGATGCGGGGACGTTCCTCCCGCTGCTCTGTAAGCAGCTGGAGGAACAGGAGAAGTGCTAGCGGGTGAGCGGCATACAGAACGGCTCTTCCTGATCGAGCACGAACTCCCATTCTTCTTTGCACCCGCACTCCGTCTCGGCAAGGGCGCGCAGGAGTTCGACGTCGCCGGAGAGCGAGTAGTCGGCGATCCCTTTCACGATCGGGCTGTCGCAGCCGCCGCAGTTGTGCGGCCCCCGCATCTGCCCGCCGCCGACGGGGTCGCAGAGGATATGCACCGGGGAGGCGATCAGCACGTCGAGGACGCTCCAGAGGTACGGCGGGCGGTATGCGTGCTGCTTCCAGAGGTGTTCGACCTCGGTCCTGCTCTGGACGGTGCAGAGGTTCATGGAGATGCTGTCCGCAACGGGGGCGACGTCCCTGATCGAGCGTATCATGTCTTCGCGTGCCTCGCGTTCGGTCAGGAACGGCGGTTTCATCATCAGGTAGGCCTTCATGCCCGCGCCGGCGGCGTGGGCGGCCTCTGCGGCGCGGAGGAAGTCGGCATACGAGAACCCCTTGTCGATGCTCCTCTCCCGGATGAGATCGTTCGTGGTCTCGAGGCCCACGGCGACATGGAGCGGTTTATCCCAGTCACCGGTATCGATCCCTTCCCGGAACTCGCGGACTGCGTCGGCCTCGACGTACTCGGGCCGTGTCTCGGCAATCACGGCCTTGCCGCGGAACGCCTCCGCGACTGCGCGCCGGACGGCGGGGGGAACCTCGCCGGGGTCGAAGAAACTCCCCGACGTGAAGATCTTGAGCACCTGGTAATCCTCGTCGCGAAAGTTCTCTTTCACCCAGCGGACCTGGCGGATCATCCGTTCGGCGAGTTCGTCCCCCGGGAGGTCGGGATAGCGCTCGTGCCGGTAGCCGCACATCCGGCACCGGTTCCAGGAGCACCCGCCGCTTCGAAAGATAACCGTCAGCGTATCGAGGATCCGCCCATCAAAGCGGTCTTTCCCCCGCCAGGACGCCAGCGGCTTCTCGGTTAATTTGGATACCATTATACCTCATATTCGAGGATGTTATGATATGAAAAGGATCGCATGGCTGACGATCGTCGCCGCGATGATGCTCGTCGGTACGGCATCGGCCGCATACGTATCAATCAGCGCCCCACAGACGGTATACGTCGGTGAGACGCTCGTCGTCACGGGAACCTCGATCACCGGGGGCCTCCCCAACCCCACGCTCAAACCCGGATTCAGCACGGAGGTTATCTTCTATGCTCTCAAGCCCGGAAAGAGCGAGGTGGGCAGGGTGAAGATCGTTGTCCAGGAGGACGGGACATTCTCCGCGAGGTTCGATACCGACGGTCTGAAGGCGGGGACGTACTCGATCGAGATCATCGATCCCACGCTCTCCACCTTCGGGGGAAGTTCGACGACCCAGCGGATAACCACCCTGGTCGACCGGTCGGGGTCGCTCAAGATACACTCGCCGCTCAACCAGGACTTCGACGACACTCTCGATCTCCGGGGTGCAATCGGCGATCTCGGTAGCGCAGGCGTGCAGGTCCGGGTCGAACGAGACGGCTTTGTCGTTTACGGGCCTCAGTATGTAGCGACCAATAAGGAGGGGGCGTTCTCCGTTGAGGTGCCCATCTCCGAAGGAGGCTCGTACGAGGTCTCCTTCTCCGACACCAAAGGCTACATCGGCAGCGCCGTATTCGTGGTAGCCGGGACGCCCGGTCCGACGCCGACGCAGGCGATGATATCGGCCAGTGCCCCCGCCACACGATCTGCCCCGGCGTACTTTGAGGTCGACACCCGGAGCGGCACGGTGACGATCGCAACCTCGGTCGGTATCAACTGGGTGGTCGAGTACATCGACGAGGATGACAACCACCGCAAAGTGGACGAGAAGGGCGTGCTCGATCCCGAGACCGCAGAGATTGCCGCACGGGGAGGCCCGGTCTACCTCAAGGTCTACCCTAAGAGTTACACCGACAGCGGCACGGTGCAGGTCTCGGCCTCGAACGCCGACTCGGTCAGGGTGAGCCAGACCGCACCCGGTCTCTTCGGGGACGCGACTTCCACCCCTGCACAGGCCGTGCCGCTCCCTGCTGCTCTCGCACTCCTCGCGCTTCTTGCCGTTGTCTTCGCGCGCAGGGGATGAACAACCTTTTTTATCCAGGGGCCCAACAGATAACGGCGAGCCGGGATAGTCTAGTCCGGGAAGGCGGTGGCCTTGAAAGCCACTGGTGCCTGGCACCTCGGGAGTTCAAATCTCCCTCCCGGCGTCATTAGTTTAGTGCAGATCTCCATTTTTGCGGCGTAACATACGGAGCGCAGGCTCTCTCGCCGGTCGTCTCACTCCTCTCCGATCCAGCCCTCACGCACCCACCGCTCGTACCCATCCGGCCGCCAGTCCCGGTTCGCCCGCACAACCCCGGCGAAGTGCTTCCGGTTCTCCGCCATCTTCGCCTCCTGATCGGGATAGCGCGGCCGATTCCTGACGGCGAGGACGAGCCGCTCCCCGAGTTCGCGCGCCGCCGGTTCTGCCCGGTCGAGCGCCTCCGTGTCGCTGCCGAGCGCGGCGCTCAGCCCCCCGACCGTCGTCACCCCGAGATAGTTGAGCACGTGGTTCAGGTAGCCCGTGACCGCATCACCTCCCGAGACCCCGGTGGTCGCGACGCTGCAGCCGTATCTCCCGGCGAGGTTCTGGTAGTGCATGGCGTCTGCCAATCGGTCGATGAAGACCTTCATCTGCCCGCTGACGTTGTCGACGTAGACCGGCGAGGCAAAGATCAGCCCATCGGCATCCCGCATCCGGTCGTACGCGGCGGAGAAGTCGTCGGCAAAGACGCATGCACCGTCCAGGCTGCAGCTCTCGCAGGCGGTGCAGGGGGTGACCTCCAGATCGGCGAGTTCGATGAGGTCGACCACGGCACCGGCCTCTTCTGCCCCGGCAAGCACGAAATTGACAAGTTTTCTTGTCCTGCTCCGCATCCCCCGCGGGCTACCCACAACTGCAGTTATCTTCACTCTTCCGTCACATCCAGGATGATGCGTTGGCTCCGGTGCGGGAAAAATGTGCGGAACGGGGGGGCGGCGCTCGCCGCGAGACGGTGCGCGAAGATACGGGAGATGGTTGGTGATTAGCATATCCATACACGGATTTCCGTTGGCTATCGCCACTGGGGGAGGCGGCTCGCGGGGAGGGGGGATGCTCCCCCTCCCCTGTCTCCACTCCTAAGCTGATGTCTACAACCCCCACCCCACCCGGCCTTCGGCCTCCTCCCCCGCCCCAAGGGGGCGGGGGCAGTGCATGGGGATATCCCCACGGTCCACTGTACGGGACTTTTCACGAACCCGAACGGTTCTGTCGATCGCCTACATAGGCGCCACCTGCGGCACAAGAGAACCTGGGAGAAGGCCGCGGAGATTGTCCACGACAGATTCCGGCAGGGATCCCGCAGAAAAAAGTTAAAGTATCTTCTCTCCCGCCTTCGGCCCGGGAGTGCACTCGTAGACCTCGCGGATCTTCACGATGAGAAGGTTCTTTGCCGGGGCCTTCGCCATCTTCGCGTGGACGGTAAACTGCATCTTCTCAAACTCCGGGCCGCTTGAGCGGATCTCGACGTCGCCCTTGACCTGGAAGCAGCCCTTCGTCTCGGGCCCCCATATGTAGATGGAGATCTTCGGATTTTCCTGGACGTTTGCGAGCGTCTTCTTCATGAAGTTGTCCGCGATCCAGATCGTCTCGTCATCGACGAGTTCAACAAACCCGATCGGCACCACGTTCGGCCAGCCGTCCTTTGATGCCGTGGCGACCGGGAAGGCCTTCATCGTCCGAAACGCCGTCTTCATCTCTTCAGTAAGTGCAACCATCGCTTTTCACCGGTATGATCTCTCGAGTGCAGGTTTAAAAATGGGGCCCCGTGAACGACGGGCTGCGGTGGAGCCGGTGGGGCATGCGC
>JAQVVW010000076.1 GCA_028698765.1 Methanoculleus sp.
CCGTGGTAGCAAACCGCAATGGGGCTTCCGCCCGCTCTACGTCAGCCGTGAGTAGTTCATCGCATGCTACCAGGAAGTCGGTGCGCTTCTCCCGGATCCCTGCAATCTTTCCGTTGATTGCAGCGATCTCGCTCTCAATCCGCCGGGCCTCTTCCAGATGGGCCGTCATACGGTCGGCCGGCGCCCCGGTCTCCTCCGGGACGGGGATCGCCTGGAACCCGGCATCGAGGAGAGTCCGCTCGACCTCTTCGCGGTGCTCGTTCTGCACCACGACGACGATCATGTTTCCGACCACCTTGTCGGAGAAGTACTTCTCGTTCGGGACGCCGATCTCGACGTCCCGGGTTATGTGTCCGGTGAAGACGGTAAACCGCGTATACCCGCGATAGAATTCCAGGTCCAGGGGAACCGCCGTAAACGGTTCAAGTTCCCTCGCGCGCTGCTCGTGCTCCTTCTGCCGCGTCTCCAGTCGCGAGCGCGAACCGACGAGATCCTCGGCCTCTTTCTGGATGACCGGAAGATCCGTCCGGATCATCTCTCTGACCTTCGATGCGGGGAGCCGCTCTTTGATCTCTACGTTCTCGGGATCGATCCCGCACGCATTCTCGATCGCTCTGACTTTGATGAGCGCCGAAGCCGCGTCGCTCGCCCCGGAAAGAGGGTGGCCGATCGATAACCCTTCAGGAGACTCGCTCTCCGGCACGAAGTCCTCGATGTGATAGACGTTGTGCCGGTAGAGTTCTCTGATGATGGTCTCGATCTCGCTCTTTGGGGCTGCGATGAGCAGTCGGCGCATCCGTTCAGGCCTTAACATGCAGTTGCTCCTTAAACCGTGCAACTATCAAGTCTACAGCTTCGGGGAGGTTCTTGTTCCCGGACGCTTTCAGTGCCTCTGCGCGTGCTTCACCCTCCTTAACAATCTCTGCGTACCTGTTCTGCGCCTGGGCCCGTGCCTCCGCTAAACGCTGATTCCTGTAATCATCGGCACTTTTCTGTGCCTTGATGATCAGGTTTTCAGCCTCCAGCTCGGCATCAGAGAGGCTTTTCTTCCTCTCCGCCTGCGCATCACGGATCATTGCTTGATACTCTTCTTCAGTTTCCCTGATGCTTTTCAGGACATCGGTCTTCATCAAACCCTCCTTCTCACGGCTCATGAATAATTGATGAAAATAAGCATATATTTATTGTTGTTTGTCCGCTGAGGTTTTTTCCGCATTCAGATGCTCTACTTCAGCCCCGAGAGGCAGGTTTTCAATCGCTATACCCCCGGGAATCCCGGCAAGCGAGAGCCCGGAAAGCTCCGTCGACGAGCAGATCAGGTGCTGCTCGGGATGGGTTCCGCGCCGAATATCGCAGGCTAAAAGGATCGCCGGGGCGACCGAGACGACCATCGAGAGCCGCTTCGAACCCGGATGATCCTTAGGCAGGACGACAAGCGGTATGTGGTAGCGCCGGACCATCTCGAGCATCATGCGGGCCTGCTCGACGGGGCCGCCTTCCGGCATGGAGACCGCAACCAGGTCGTCGGGGTCGACTCCCTGGCAGTACTCGTCGTCCGGGGCCTCGATGCAGAGCGTAAATCGTGAGCCGGCTTTCGCCACAAGCAGAAAAGAGCGCTCTCCCCGGATGATGAGAGGTTCGCCGCCGAGAGGGACGGTCATCCCGCCCGGCCCGGTGGGGAGTCTCCCGGAAGCGCCGCCTTCAGACTTCTTCGACATCTTCGGACTGGCAACTCGGGCACATCGGCCGCTTCCCTATGCCCTTGAACCGCTCGCCGCACTCTTTGCAGCGGTAATTCTTGCCCTTTACCCGCTCGCCATCAAACTCAATATCGACCGGTCCACCGACTGTACACATTCGAGATCACCAAAAGAGAGAGTGGAGGGCAGAGGATAAAACCCTATCGCGGCACCCCGGGCGGGCAGGGGTGGCCCGGGAGCCGCGAGATAGCGCAGCCCTAGATGACGACGGTGAAGACCACGAGCGCGATGATGAGCATCACAGCCGCGTGCTTGACGCCCGCCTGGAGCGACCCCTCCCCCATCTGCCCGGCGATAAGGCCCGAGAAGAGTGCCTGAATGAGGCACCCGTGGTAGAGGAGGCGTTCGAAGGTTATGATCGGGGTGCTCCCGATCGGCACCGGGCTGCCGGCCAGGTCGCCGGCGGTGAGGGTATTGAGCTCGGCGAGCGCAGAGAGGAACTGGGTATCGATGACGGCCACGACGAAGAGGAAGACGATGAAGACCAGGTAGACGATGGCGGTGTAGATGAACATCTCGGACCGTCTCTCGCGCTTGAGGTTCTCCGAGATCGCTGCATCGCGGGCTGCAATGTTCAGCACTTCGCCGATATCGCCGGTCATCCGGCTCGCCGTCGTGATCAGGGTGACCACCCGCGCTATGGTGGGGGTGCGTATCCGCACCTCGAACCGGACAAGCGCCTCCTGGACGCTCGCGCCCCACTCGATATCGCGCTGGATCTTCCTGATCTCGTAGGTCAGCACGCCGAGATCGGCCTTTACGAGGACCTGGATCGCCTGCGCGAGGGTCAGGCCCACCTGGTTTATCCCGGAGAGACGGTGCAGGAACTCGGGGATGCTCGCCTCGATATCCATCACCTTCCTTCTCCAGAGCTGGTGAAAGATGCCGAAGGGAAGGAGGACGATCAGCAACGCCACGATCAGGTGATCGTCCAGCACGTCGATGAGGATCTCGAGATCGGGATAGGCCGGGGTCGAGAGGAGGGTGAGAAGGACGTAGGCGAGCGCGACCGGCACCGTCACGTAAAACGTCCGGTTCGGCTTGATAAGGAACGCCCGGAGGGGGTGGCGCAGGAAGGATCGGAACCCCTTCACCTTATCGTAGCGCTCCAGTCTCTCGAAAGACGGCTCGTTTCCAGGCTGCTTATCGACCCGGACGTCGCCGAACTCATGGAGCCATCTCGCCTCCGTATACCGTTCAACCGTCTCCGTCTTGAACGAGACGGCGTCGATTGCAAGGATGAAGAAGAGCGATCCGACCGGGACAAGGAGGTAGATGACGATCGAGAGCTGCATCACGGGAGCGCTGCTCACAAAACCCATGACGACCATGACGATGATGAGGAAGAGCGGGCCCGCGACAAAGAGCGTCACGTACATCTCGGCTGCCATCTGGAGCGTGGAAAGGAAGGTCTTCTGCTCGAACCGGGCATCCTCCTGGTACATCCGGACCCGGGTTTCAAGGAACCCGAGTACGTCCCCCCCACTCTCGGTCACCGAGATGAGATCCTGGACGAACTCCTGTAGTTTCTCCGATGGGGTCGTCTCCTGCAGGTGCCTGAGCGCCGTGATCAGGTCGTAGCCGAAGTAGTCGGTGTCCCGGACGACGCGGCGGAACTCGTGAACCACTTCGCCGTAGATCGCCGCGTTCTCGCTGATCGACCGGAAGATCGTCACCATCTGCGCGCCGCCCCGGCGCAGGGCATACATGTAAGAGACCGCGTTGTGCAGCAGCAGGTTGATCCGGGTCGCCCGGTTCTTCTTCACGAGAGACGGGTAATACAGGAAGAAGAGGTAGGCTGCATCGGCGGCGAGGACGAAGATGACGGCGGTTAGAACGACCTGAAGGATCATGACCGCGGTCCCGGTCAGTTCGAGCGCCGGTATACCGACGCCGAAGATGTTATGAATCCCGATATGGAACTGCGGAAGCGAGGAGAGATTCATCACGAGGTATCCTGCTATCGCACAGAAGAGGCCGAAGAGCCCGGACGCGAGGAACGTGCGCAGGAGGTAGCGGTCAAGCGTGATCCCCATGTTCGCCGCGACGAGGGCGTTGTGGAGGTCACGGTAGCGCAGGGGATCGCTCTCCACTCTCCGGCGGATGAAGCGGCGGAACTGCGCGCAGAAAGGAGGTATCACCGGATCAACTCACCAAGGTCGTCAAGGGAGGCGAGCACGCGGTCGCGCTGGACAGCCCAGGCCTGGATGATCCGGGCAACCGCCCTGTAGTCCCTGATGCCCTGTTCGTGCATCGCAAGCAGGACGGTTCGCCGGACCCGGAGTTCTTCCTCGAGCTGGCTCCGGCTCCAGCCGCGATACTCCATGATCTCAGTAAATATCCGGGATCGCCCGGAATAGGAGAATGTATCGGCCACAGGGTCGTACTCGAAGACCGTGTTCACCTGGAAGTTCCCGGTGAGGGGATCGATCCCGGCGAGCTCGACGATCTCACGGCATCTCCTCACGCGGTCGCGCCCCCGGTGGGTGAGCGCCTGAACCGATATGACGTCGAGTGCCTGGAGCATGTTCCTCGGCACGTTGAGCGGTTCGCTCCCGAGACGGTGGATCGCCGCGTCGACGTCGCTCGCGTGCATCGTGGAGAACGTCGTGTGTCCGGTGTTCATCGCCTGAAAGAGCGTCTGGGCCTCGCTCCCCCGGACTTCCCCGACCAGGATGTACTCGGGGCGCTGCCGCATCGCGGCCTTGAGCAACTCGAACATCTGGATGATGGTGGTACCGGTTCCCTCGGAGACGGTATCGCGCGTGACGCTCGCAACCCAGTTCTCGTGGTAGAGCGTGATCTCCCGGGTGTCCTCGATCGAGACGATCTTTGAGAGAGGGGGAATGAAGAGGGCGGCCGCGTTGAGCGAGGTGGTCTTTCCCGACGCCGTGCCGCCGACAAAGAGCAGGCTCTTGTTGTTCTCGATCGCCATCCAGAAGTAGACGATCTGGTCGATATCGAAAGTGTTCGATTCGAACAGTTCCACGGGCGTAAACGGCGTCTCACGGAACTTCCGGATGGTGAACGATGTTCCGCGGGGGGTGACTTCGTTGCCGAACGAGAGCTGCAGCCTCGAGCCGTCGGGGAGGGTCGCGTCCACGAGCGGGCTGCCTATCGAGACATGCTTGCCCGAACGCTGGGCGAGCGTGATCGCGAGCGAGTTCAGGGTCGGCTCGTCGAACCGGATCGTCGTTCTGATGTTCTGGTGTTTGCGGTGGTAGAGGAAGAGAGGGATCTTCGTGCCGTCGCAGGAGATATCCTCGATCCCGGGATCTCTCATCAGGGCGTCGATGCGCGACCACCCGAGGAAGTTGCGCTCGAGGTAGTAACGGATCCGGAATATCGAAGCATCGGGAAGGGCGAGGCCGTATTCCTCGAGCAGATCCTGTATCTTCCTCGCGAGGACTGCCCGACGGTCGGAGGCCGTGTCGTGATCGTCGAGGATCAGGACGTCACGGAGGTCCGCAAAGAGCCTCTCAAGGAGCTCGTACTCGAAGTCCGAGAGCACCGGTTCGAAGAGAAGGTACTCGGCCTGGTTCGTCTCTCTGTTGCGGGCTATCACGACGAGCGCGAGTCCCTCGGTGACCCAGTAGCGGTCAAGTTCTTCGTAGGCTGAAGGGATCTCCGCTTCCACGAGGAGTCCGTGCGCCTCAGGGCTATACTCGCCGGGAGGGACGCCACGTCTCCGGGAACGGAGAACGCGTTCAAGAAAGCGGGCAGCCGGGTTATCGCTCCCCGATATCATCGCGACATCCGCACCTGAAACGGGTCCGTAAAAATCTTCGCAACCCCTGGATTACTGACGGATTTCTGCATGTTCTCTGTGACCCATCTGTTGTGAGTTCCAATCCGGGGTCGCGATGCCCCGGAGTTGCCTGAGATACTAGGGGATCTGGCGGCGAATAGATATAAATATGCTTTTTCTTCGCGATGACGCCCCGGAGGGTTATAGATTCTCCGGGTGTTGCGCAGAACCAGAACGCTTTAATCGTTTTCCTTATATAGACAATGTGATATGCACGACGCTCTCCAGGTACGGGTGCCGACGGGTATCGCCTCGCTCGATCCCGTGCTGGAAGGGGGTGTTCCTCCGGGATCGGCGGTGCTGCTCCTCGGGGAGCCCGGTGCCGGCAACGTCGAATTTGTGCAGACGTCGCTCATACGGCTCTCCCAGATGAAGCAGGACGGGGTGGCCGACGAGCATCTCCTGCTCCCGGAGTGCATCTCGTACGTGACGTTCACCCGGATGCGAGAGGATATCCTGAAGGAGATAGCCCTCTCGTTCAATCCTGCACTCTATGATCGCCTCGGAAAGGAGATTGTCTTCCACGACCTCTCGGAGCTCTACTTCGACGCCAGTATCGTCCCCCCCGACTGGTACGGGGAGGGAAGCGTTATCGAACGTCTGCAGAAGAAACAGCGCAAAGAAAACGGCGATATCCTTGCAGAACTCGCCCGGGCGATCGATCAGTGCCCCAGGAACAGCTTGATTATCCTTGATTCGCTCACCGATATCGCGCCGCCGCTTACGGAAGGGAGACGCTGGCATGCATTCATCGCCTTCCTGCGCGGGTTGCAGCGCGCCGCAAAGCGCCGGAACACCACGATCTATCTTCTGCTCACGTCCGGCATCCTGGATAGAACAAGAGAACTTGAGATCGCCGACTGCGTCGACGCCACGATCCTCTTTTGCTGGGAGGAGAGCGGTGCACAGCGCCGACAGCGGGTTATGTACTTCGAGAAATTCCGGGGCGTAATGCCCCGCCTCGAGGCCAGGAATCTGGTGAAATTCGCCGTCTCGATCTCGGCGACGGAGGGATTCGAGGTGCAAAACATCAGGATGGTGGTATAACGGCAAACCGGGTGAGTTTCGGAGTCGAAGGGCTGGACGCGATGCTCTCGGGGGGACTTCTCGAGAAGAGCATCTGCGCGATCGTCGGCACCTACGGCACCGGGAAGACGTCATTCGCTCTC
>JAQVVW010000077.1 GCA_028698765.1 Methanoculleus sp.
ATGATGACCGTCCGGGCCGAGCAGGGAACCATCGTGACCAGGAACGAGGCGATGATCCGCTCGCGCCGGGAGCGCAGGAGCCGGATGCTCATGATGGCCGGCACGTTGCACCCGAACGCCAGGGTGAGGGGGATGACCGCCCCGCCGTGCATCCCGACCCGGTGCATCGCGTTGTCGGCGAGGAATGCCGCCCGGGTCATGTACCCGGAGTCCTCGAGGATGGAGATGATGATGTAGAAGAGGAAGACGTACGGGAACGCTATCCCCAGACCCGCCTGGAGCGCGAGCAGGATAGATACCCCCAGTTCTTCGGCGAGCGGAGGCAGGCCGAGCGCGACGAACGGCTGCATCGCGTAGACCTCGAAGAACTCCACGATCATCTTCTCAAGGAACGATCCCGTGACGAAGACGAAGAGGAGCATTCCGATCAGGATACCGATGAGGATCGGCATCCCGGGGATGATCCGCGTCAGGATGCTGTCCGGATCGGTCTGGGGGAGCTGTGCCTCCTCCTTCACGGTGAGGTCGGCAATCTTGTGAGCGAAGTTGTGCCGGTTGGCCGCGATGATCTGGGCGACCGTCATCCGGTGCCGGGACTCGATCTCGTCGGAGATCGTCCGCGCCGCCTCGAGCAGTTCCGGGTTGTCGCCGAACCCGAGGAGCGCACGGACGCTCTCTTTCCGGTCGGCCCCGAACATCTTCCCGAGACTCCGGACGGCCGCCTCGATGTGGTGGTCGTAGGGGATCTCGATCATCGACGGGCTCGAGGCGGCGAGGGCCGCCGGGATGATCCGGTCGATGTTCTTCCCCTGCGACGCCGCCGTCTGGATCACCTCGACGCCGAGAAGGTCGTGAATCGGCCCGGGATCGATCTCAAGCCCCCGTTTTGCGGCCTCGTCGACCATGTTCAGCACGACGACCATCGGGAGGCCGTACTCCGCCACCTGGAGGAGGAGGTAGAGGTTGCGCTCCAGGCGAGTGGCGTTCGCCACCACGATGACCGCATCGACGTCCTGCTGCTCCAGGAACCGACGAACCAGGCCTTCCTCTTCCGAGTTCCCTTCGAGCGAATAGACCCCGGGCAGGTCAACGAGTTCGACGATCTCGCGCTGGAAACAGGTGTTGCCCCGCTGCAGCTCGACGGTGGTTCCGGGGTAGTTGCTCACCTCCACCCCGAGGCCGGTGAGCTGGTTGAAGATGAGGGATTTGCCGACGCTGGGGTTGCCGATCAGCGCGAACCTCATGGACATGACTCCACGACGATCGATCGCGCGATCTCCGGGCTGATAGCGATGTCGCAGCCTTTCACCCTGACGACGACCGACTCGTTCGGGAGTTTGCGCCGGATCTGCACGATCTCTCCGGGGAAGATGCCGAGATCGAGCAGCCTCCGGTGCCGCCGGGGCCCGCGCATCATCGCCACCCGGACGGTGTCGCCTTCCTTGCAGTCGAGCAGCGTGCAGTCCTGCCCCCGGCAGCGTCCCATACGCCCCGGCGGGGACTGGGAGTCGTCCATGTAGGAGGAGAGCCGCTCGATCGTCTCGTCGGATATCCCGTGCTCGAGGGTGCAGGCCTCCCTGCTCGCGGCGTCCTCATCGACACCGAGCATCTCCGTCAAAAAACACTGGAGAACACGGTGTTTCCGGGCCACCCTCGCTGCCAACGACGAGCCCTTCCCGGTAAGCCTGACGGCGTCGCCGTCCGCACGTTCCAGGTATCCTTCCTCGACCAGAGAGGCGACGGTCGTCCCGGCGGTCTCCTTCCCGGTATCGAGGGCCGCCGCTATCTCGTCCAGCGTCGCCGCCCGGCCGCCGCTCTCCGTGATCGTGAGGATTGCTTCGAGATAATCCTCAAACGTGGAAGGAAGCATGTTACAATTTCTTTGACTCCTATAAGTTTATATTTGGGGGTGTAGGCAGCATACGCGGGAAGACCCCTTGCGCAGGCTGAGGGATGAGAGCATAGCCTCCCTCCTCCAGGATCACTTTCACCGTGCACGGCTCTTCTTTATGTCGAAAAACTGCAGATCACTCATGCGATAGCCAGCAGGAGAGTTTCCGGTGCACATCACCGCAAAGATCAGGATTCAGGTCATACCTGAGCAGGAGGACGTGCTCTGGCATCTCTCCGAGAAGTGCCGATTAGTCTACAATTTTGCGCTTGCCGAGCGGAACCGAAATTACCAGGAAAACAAAGACAGACCCGGCAAACAGTACATCGGATATGTGCAGCAGGCGAACGCCCTCCCCAAGTTGAAGGAAAAGTATCCCGAGTACAAGTGGGTCTACTCAAAAGTGCTTCAAACGACGTTGAAGTCCCTGGACGACGACTTTCGCTCATTCTTCGCCCTGCGACAGAATGGGGATAAGGGGGCAAATCCCCCAGGGTTCAAGGGAAAAGACCACTTCTGCACGCTACGCTACAACCAGAGCGGATTCAAGATCGAGAGGGACCAGATCTGGTTCTCCCACTTCTACAACACGGTGCCACTGATCTTCGCCCTACCCGCTGGTTCTCAGTTCATCAACGTCAAACAGGTTGATCTCTTCTACGACGACATCAAGAGCGCGTACTATGTATCGATCGTTCATGAGGTCCAGCCGGCGCAGGAGTACCGTGACAACGGGCTCTACCAAGCGTTTGACCTCGGGGTGACCCAGCACGTCGGGGTGAACAGTCACGGGAAGTTCATTGGGTTTTCTGTGGCTCGCCCGGACAAGTACTGGAAAACCCCGATCGCTGAGTTGCAGGCCCGGCGAGACCACTGTAAGAAGAAGAGTCGAAAGTGGCAGAAGCTGAACCGGCTCAAGCGGAAGTGTGAACGAAAACAGGGCAACCAGATCAAAGATTTCCAGCACAAATTGAGCAAGAAAATCGTTGAGAACACTCGCGCTAACACGATCCTCGTTGGGGATCTGAGCGTGAAGCAGATGCCCCGGTCCCGGCAGGCGACCCCGGGGCTCAACCGCGCCACCCAGAACACGGGACACCTGTCGCGGTTCATCAGATTTTTGACCTACAAGGCAACCCTTGCAGGTAAGAGAGTAATAAAAATCGATGAACAGAACACGACAAAAGCCTGTTGTGTCTGCGGGGCGCTTCACGACATGCCGCTCTGGAAGCGAGTTATAGAATGTGAGTGCGGGAACACCATGGATCGAGACCGGAACAGTGCGGTCAATATCATGGTACGGTTCCTATCACAGAATGCCCTGCGAACGGGCTACCGGCAGTTCGCCGATAATCTGCGACAAACAGGTCTGGAAATTCCAGTACACTCGCAGGAAGCCCCCTGCGTAGGCGGGGGTAGTTCGCGGATTTGGGTAGTACCATAGGAATTGTCAACGATCTACGGCCTGAGGAGGATGGGTGGGCCGGGTCGGCAGCGGGAGCGTGAAGCGATCTATGACTCCAGACGTTTTTTTGGGATCCGAACTATTCGATCTACACGCATCTTTCGGGCATGACCGTTACCTCCTACCGGCAGGAAGGTGGCAATGACGATGGTCTTCATCTGGCGCATAGATAACGGCAAACTTGCAGAGGGATGGGAAGTCGATGAGGACCGGGATTTCCTCAAACAACCGGGCGTCATCGAATACACGGAAAAAGGAAAGAAACTCTTTCCGGGAGATGCCAGGTAGTGACTGTATCGGCCAGGCAGGTTTCCTGCCCGAGCCTGCACCCGGCAAGCATCAAGGCCTATATGGTTTTGGGGAGGAAGAGTGATCATGGGAACCCCGGAGGGGCAGGTCACGAACAGGGATGTCGCCGAACGGCTCGCGTTGATGGCCCGCCTCCTCGGGATCGCGGGGGAGGACCGGTACCGGATCGCGGCCTACGAACGGGCGGCGCGGCAGATCGACCGCCTCTCCCTCCCGGTCGCCGGGCTCGACGAGGAGGGTCTCACCCGTATCCCGGGGATAGGGGAGAGGATTGCCGGGCAGATCCGCGAGATCGCCGCCACCGGAACGTTCGGGGAACTAAAAGATCTCCAGGCAGCCATACCCGGATCGGTCGTCGAACTGCTCGGCGTTGCCGGGGTGGGGCCGAGGACGCTCCACGTCCTCTACAAGAAACTCGGCATCCGGAGCCTGGACGACCTGGAGCGGGCGGTGAAGGGGCACCGGCTCAGGGCGCTCTCGGGGTTCGGGGCAAAGAAGGAAGAGGCGATCAGGCGGGGCATCGAGCAGTTCCGGAAGAGGTCGAACCGGATGACCCGCCCGCAGGCCGACGCGGTGCTCGCGGCCCTGCCGGACGGCCGGTACACGGTTGCGGGAAGTTACCGGCGGGGGTCGAGCACTGTAGACAGGCTCACGATCGTCGTTGCCGGGAATGGAAGCGCCGCTGGAGACCGCATACCCACCGACCCCGATCTGGACGTCCGGTTCACCGAACCCGGCCGGTGCGGCACCGCGCTCCTCTGCGCCACCGGTTCGGCCGGGTTCCTGGAGAGGTTCGGGGAGGTGGCGGCGCGACAGGGCTACCGGCTCACGCCCGACGGTCTTGTAGAGACCGCAAACGGGCGGCTGCAGGAGTTCGCAAGCGAGGACGAGGTCTTTTCGTTCCTCGGGATGGAGCCGGTTCCGCCGGAACTCCGGGAGGACCGGGGCGAGATCGAACTCGCCCTCCGGCACGCACTCCCCGATCTGGTCGATCTCTCCGACGTGCGGGGCGATCTTCACGCCCACACCACATGGAGCGACGGCCGCCAGTCGCTTGAGGATGTGGCGGAGGCAGGGGAGAGAGGGGGTTACGAGTACGTCGTCATCACCGACCACTCTTCAAGGGTGCGCCCTGAGGCCCTGGCAAAGCAGCAGGCCGAGATCGAGCGTGTCAACCGGCACCACGACTGCTGCCTCCTTGCCGGGAGCGAGGTGGACATCAGGAGCGACGGCACACTCGGGTACGAGAACAGGGTTCTTGCCGACCTCGACCTGGTGATCGCCTCCGTCCACTCGGGGTTCTCCCAGGACCAGGACATCCTGACCCGGCGCATCCTCACCGCGATGGAGAACGAGCACGTCGACATCATCGGCCACCCCACCGGCCGCCTGCTCGACCAGAGGCCGGCGTATGCCGTCGACCTCGAGCGCGTCATCGCACACGCGGCGGCGACGGGGACGGCTCTCGAGATCAACGCTTCACCGCACCGGCTCGATCTTGAGGATATTTATATCCGGCAGGCCAAGAAAGAAGGAGTGAAACTGGCTATAGGAACAGATGCCCATAGAAACGGCGAGTTTACAAATATGCGCTACGGTATAACTCTAGCGCGCCGGGGCTGGTGCACCCCGGACGACGTCCTGAACACCCGTTCCCTTTCCGCGCTGCTGGAGTGGGCGGCATGATCTACCGGTTCTACGAGAAGATCCTCCTCCGCGATCTCCGGACGCTCCCGGAGCACGTCTGCTTCATGATCACCGAGCAGGACATGCTCGATGCTCCCGGCAACCTCTCCCGTGCCGCCGGGTGGTGCCGCGACCTCGGGATCAAGAGCGCCACGTTCCATATCAGCACCGCCGACCCCGCCCGGCTGGAACGGTGCCTCCCGCGGATTCGCGAGGTCTCCTCGATCGCCTGCCTGACCCTGCACTACCGCGACGAGAAGGAGGTCAGCGGCGAAGGCATGGACGTGACGGTGGCGATCGGCAAGAGCGGCCGGGAGGAGATCGCCGGGTGCGTCCGAAGGATGGCCGAGGACGGGGTGGACCCGGAGTCGGTCGACGAAGACGTGCTCGAGTCCTACCTCACCTTCAAATACGAGCCGGATCTCGTCATCAAGACCGGCGGCGACCACCTGACCGACTTCCTCATCTGGCAGTCGGTCTACTCAGAACTCTTCTTCCTCGACGTCAACTGGGCGCTGCTCAGAAAAGTGGATTTTCTCCGGGCGCTCCGGGACTTCCAATCGCGGGCGCGGCGGTTCGGGAAGTGACCCTCACGCCCGCCGGGCCACGCGCTCTTTCAGGCGCATGCGCTGGTCGTAGACCCGCATCGCCCGCAGAAGGTCGATCTTCCTGAACGCCGGCCAGTAGGGGGCGCAGAAGTAGACGGCCGACTCGTGGCCGTTCGCGAGCCAGGGGAGGAAGTTCGAGGTCCGGTAATCGTTGCCGGTCCGGACGATCAGGTCGACGGGGGGGACGGGCGCTCCCCGGTTGAGGTGTCTCTCGACGGTGTCGGGGTCGATGGCCGCGGGATCGATCTCGCCCCGCCTGACCTCGTCGAGGATCGATCGGGCGGCGTGCACGATCTCGTTCCGGCCGCCGTAGGCGAGCGCGATGTTGATGCAGTAGTTGTTGTAGTGCCGTGTCGCCTCTTCCGCCGCGTCGATCGTCGCGAGGAGGTCGTCGGAGAGGAGGGAACGGTCGCCGATCATCTGGACACGGATACGGTTCCGGTGCACCCGCTCGTCCTTCATGACCGCGGTGAACTTCTCCCGGAAGAGAGTGAAGAGCGACGCGAGTTCTTCTCTGTCCCTGTGGAAGTTCTCGGTTGAGAAGGTGTAGAGCGTGATGTGCTGCACCCCGAGCTCGCACGCCCAGTCGAGGACCTGCTCGGTCGCATCCGCCCCGAGCCGGTGACCGACCGCCGTATCGAGCCCCTGCTCCCGGGCATACCGGCGGTTGCCGTCCTGGATCACCGCGATGTGCCGGGGGACGTGTTTCACCTGCCACTGCAGGTAGCGCTCGTAGAGGGCGTCGATTCCGGATCTGGGCGTCAGAG
>JAQVVW010000078.1 GCA_028698765.1 Methanoculleus sp.
GTCGGCGTCACGTTCCCGGTTGGTGTCGGCGTCACGTTCCCGGTCGGTGTCGGGGTGACGTTCCCGGTTGGTGTCGGGGTGACGTTCCCGGTTGGTGTCGGGGTCACGTTCATCGTCGGTGTCGGGGTGGGGATCGGGGTGTCCGGTGGGATCAGGACACCGTCGATCACGTAGATGGTGATGTTGTTCGTGATCTGGATCTGGGTTATGACGATGAGGTTGTTGATGGTCAGCTGGCCGTTGTCAAATGAGGCGTTGACATCCGATCCACTCGCGGTCGGCAGAGAGATCTGGCCGTCGGTCGAGTTCTGACACAGCATCACAAGGTCTTCGATCGTGTAATCGCCCTGGATGACGTGGTACTCAAGGATGCTGTTGAGGAGCGTCGTGTCGTTCCGGATAGCCGAGAGCGTCTCGTTACCGAGTCCGGCAAACGCATCGTTGGTCGGAGCACATATCACGTAACTCCTGTTCCCCTCAAGCCTCTCGCCGATAGTGGAGCTGTTCACGAGCTCCACGAAGGTCGTCAGGTTTTCCTCTCCGGAAAGCCCTGTGACGATCTCATTGGTGAGGTTCACTCCGGGAGTAGGCGTCGGGGTCACATTCACCGTCGGCGTCGGCGTAACGTTCCCGGTCGGGGTCGGCGTAACGTTCCCGGTCGGGGTCGGCGTAACGTTCCCGGTCGGGGTCGGCGTAACGTTCCCGGTCGGGGTCGGCGTAACGTTCCCGGTCGGGGTCGGCGTAACGTTGGCTTCTTTGGTGGCCGTCACGTTGACCAGATCGACAACAAGCGGTATGAGCGGCGTGTGGTCGTTATTGACCACCTGGACCGAGAGGTTGTGCGCACCCGCCGTCACGTTCTCCCAGGTGTGGGTGAGGTTCGTGGAGATGACGTAGCCGCCGGTCGGCGGGATAGCGGGTTCACTCGCATTCGTCGGTATCGGAGCATCGAGGTAGTAGTGCAGGTGCCCCTCGCCCGGCGCGTTCGGCTGCCCGGTCGGCTCCACCAGCGTGAAGTTCGTCACGTTCACGCTCACCGTGACGTTCCCAGCAGTGACGTCGGCACCCTCCATGGGCTCGACGATGGTGACGTTCGCTTCAGTGGTCGGGGTCACATTCCCGGTCGGTGCCGGGGTCACATTCCCGGTCGGTGCCGGGGTCACATTCCCGGTCGGTGCCGGGGTCACATTCCCGGTCGGTGCCGGGGTCACATTCCCGGTCGGGGTCGGCGTAACGTTCCCAATGACGGTCACGTTCACTGTAAGCGTATACAGGGCGTCCTTCAGGGTATGATCCGGAGGCCCGTAGGAGAAGGTTAGATTGTCCCCGTCGGTCACGTTCGTCACCGCGGGTCCGGTCGTGCCCGCCTCATCGTTCACCCAGAACGTCCAGTTGTTCGGAGTCCCGTTCACGATCTCGTTCTCAATCCCTGCAATCGATAGAATGCTGAGATTACCCTCTTCCGGAGGCAGGTCGGCGGCAACCTGGTACTCAAAGTCTCCGAGGGTCGCAGCCTCATCGAGTGCTCCGAGTACGGTCGCTTGCACTACTTCATACGATTCAGTACTGTTTACAGGTGTAATGTTCACAGACTCATCAGGGCTCAGTTCGACAGGCCCTCCTCCAATCAGGACCGCCGTAGTTGCGGCAGTGAGTGACAGGAGAAGAACGAGGCAGAAACCGAGCAGTAAATGTTGTTTCATACATATCCCCCCTTGCGGGCAAGAGAATATTCCACGTTATATAAAAACATTGCGATAATAATCCCGTGATCCCAAATAGGGCGAATTAAGGCCAGATCTCCCCATATCCACCATGAGAATAGATCCTCCAGAGTGAAAGGCCAGGCCGACCCTCCTCTCCGGCGGAAGAAATCAGCAAAACGCCCATGGCCCCCTCTCCAGGAAAAGGCGAAAAGAGTGTTACGGTCCGGATCAGGCCTGATAGCCGTCCGGACGGCGCCGGGGGGCCGGTATCGGTGCTTACCGTTCCGCCCCGGTAACTTCACCTCACTGCGCGCTGCCCACCAGCATGGTCTGATTCGCCACGGCCGCTGTCCCGGTCGGTGTCGTGGTGACCACCGTCTCAGTCGGCATCGTCGTGGTCTGCATCACGGTCTGGTTCTCCGTCGTCAGGTTCACGCTTGCAGGCACCAGCACCTGGTCGATAACGTGGATCACGCCGTTCGTCGCATTGATGTCCGCCATGGTGACGGTGGCATTCTCAACCATGACCTTGCCGTCGACGACGGTGACGTTCAGGTCCTCACCGGCGAGCGTCGTGAGCGTCGTCATGTTCTCGGTCTTGCCCCCCATGCCAAGGAGCCCGCTGAAGATGTCGAGAATTCCGCCTCCGGTCTGGTTTTCCGTCTGGTTGCCGGTCTGATTTCCGGTCTGATTTCCAGTCTGGTTCCCAGTCTGGTTACTGGCCATCCTCATGAGGTCCGCCGAGGTGTACTTCCCTTCGACAACATGGTACTGGAGAACCGTGGTCAGGTTGGTGGTATCGTTGAGGAGCGGCCCCACGGTCTCGTTGCCGAGCGCGTTGAACGCATCATTGCTCGGAGCAAAGAGCGTGTAGGGTCCCCCGGAGTTGAGGGTGTCGTAGAGCCCGGCCGCACTGACCGCCTCCGCCAGTCTCGTCAGGTTCTGGTCCTGGCCGATATAGGCGGCGATCGTCATATTAGCAGTCTGATTGCCCATCTGCCCGGTATCATTCCCGGGTGTCGGCGTTGCATTCCCGTCTCCCACCACCGCCGCCGTCACAGCAAACGGCATCGCCAGAAGGACGAGAATACATACGCATAGCGTTGTCCATTGTCTCATACTACCATTCCCCCCTGGGGAGAGGGGGAAGGATACGTATCACATTATAAAAGTTTTGTTAGATTTATTGGGTTGGGGTTTTCAGGCCTACAGCCGCATGAGGACCGCCTTCTCCTCCATGTAATCCTCGAGCGCCCGGCTGCCGTTCTCCCTGCCGATGCCGCTCGCCTTCGTCCCCCCGAACGGCACCTCCGGCGGAATCTTCAGGTGCTGGTTGACCCAGACGATCCCCGCATCGAGTTCCTCCGTCGCCCGGGCGATCACGTCGGCGCTCCTGGTCCATACCGACGCCCCGAGCCCGTAACGGGAGTTGTTCGCGAGCTCAAGCGCTTCGTCGAGGCTGGAAACGGCGGCGATCGGCAGCACCGGGCCGAAGACCTCCTCGGAGAAGAGGACGGAGTCGTAGGGAACGCCGGCAATGAGCGTCGGCAGGAAGAAGAGACCGCGTTTGTACTCTTCCCCCTCCGGTGCCCGTCCCCCGGCGACGATCTCTCCCTCGTCCCGCTCCCGGGCGGCATCGACGAGATCGGCGACCCGCTCAAGGCCCGCCCGGTTGTTCAGCGGGCCCATCCCGATACCGCGGTCCATGCCGTTCCCGACCACGATCCCCTCGACCCTCGCCGTCAGCCGGCGGACGAACTCGTCCGCGATCGCGTCGAAGACGTAGAGCCGTTTGACCGCCGTGCAGACCTGCCCGCAGTTGTAGAACCGTCCCCGGATGACCCCCTCGACGGCCGCTCCGATATCGGCGTCGTCACAGACGATCATCGGATCGCTCCCCCCGAGTTCCAGCGTCAGCCGCTTCATCGCCGGGGCGGCGTCGAGAGCAACCTGCCTCCCGGTTTCGACCTCGCCGGTGAACGAGACCTTCCGGATAGCCGGGTTCCTCGCGATCTCCCGGCCGACCGTCTCCCCCGGCCCGGTGACGACGTTGAGGACACCAGGCGGGAGACCCGCCTCCCCGAGGATCTCCGCGAGCCTCAAGCAGGTCAGCGGCGCGGTCCGGGCGGGCTTCAGGACGACCGTGTTCCCCGCCGCGAGAGCCGCTCCTATCTTCCAGCCCATGATGATCGCCGGCATGTTCCAGGGGATGATCGCGCCGCAGATGCCGAGCGGCCGTCTCCGGACGGTGGCGTGGCCGTAGCCCTTGAGGTTCGCGAACTCGCCTCGCGGCACCGCCGAGAGACCGTGGTAGTACTCAAGGATGTTTGCGAACCCGTTGATCTCGTCGACCGCCTCGCGGATGGGTTTCCCCTGTTCGGCGGTCAGGAGCGCCGCAAGATCGATGTTCCTGCGCCGGACCTCCCCGGCGGCGAAGAAGAGGATCTTTGAGCGATCCCTCGGGCTCTTTGCGGCCCAGTCGGAGAACGCCTCCCCGGCGGCCTCGATGGCGGATACGACATCTTCCTCGCCGCCGAGCGGCGCTTCACCGACCACGTCGCCCGTTGCGGGGTTGTGCACCGGAAAGATCCTGCCGGAGACCGAATCGCGCCGCTCGCCGTTGATCAGCATCTTCATAGGTGATCCTATGGCCGGGGGTGGTAATATGCGCTCCGTCACCCGCGGTGCCCGCACCGGCACCTGCCGATGGGGACGGCCACCGCCGCAGCCATCCCGGCCAGCAGGAGGAACGCAGCCAGGAACCCGGCTCCTCCGGCGACCAGCCCGGCAAGGGCGGAGAGGAACGTGAACCCGGCGTAGGATGCGGTATTGAAGAGCCCGGTCATCGCGCCCTGCTCGATCCCCGTCTCCGCGAGGAACGCGAGAGCCGCGACGATGATCACGCCTGAGAGCGCCCCGATGAGGGGGAACGCGTACGGCGTAGCGTAACTCGCCAGAACCGCCGCAGCCATCAGGAGCGAGGTAACCCGGATGGTCGGGATCGGACGCAGGGTGAACCGGGGGGCGACGAGAACGGCAACGACGGTTGCGATGTTGATCGTCGCCAGTTGCAGGGCGAGCACCGACGGATCGCTCCCGGTATACCCGGGGTAGACGGCCGCCACCGCCCCGGTCATCCCCACCAGAACGACCGCCGCAACAAAGAACCAGAAGTAGTTCCGCACGATCTCCGCGAAATTCGCCTTCGCAAAACCCACGCGCTCGCTCTCCCGGACGGCGAACCCCATGACGGCCGCGGGGACGGCAAGCACCGTAAAGAGGGCGATCCCCGCGAGATGGGAGTCGAGGACAGCATCGAGCCAGCCCGTCGCGAGCAGCCCCACGACCAGGCCGAGGTTCAGGGCCGCCATGACGTAGCCGCTGATCCGCCCGGGGGACGGGTGCGAGTTCGCCCACGCGAGCGCTGCCGAGAGGAAGAGGCCTGCACCGATTCCCTCGACCACCCGGAAGACGAGAAGCGGCGCCCCGGAGGGAAAGAGCAGAATGAGAATGCCGCTTGCGAGGGTCAGGAGAAGCCCGGTGCGGATGAGGGGCGCGCTCCCTATCCGGTCGCTTGCAATCCCTGCAGGGAGCACCGTAAGAAACGCGCCCAAAAAGTATGCAGAGTAGACCACGCCCTGCAGCGCCGCCCCCTCGGCGAAATCGGGAAGCACCGGGACGACGGCGTTCGAGAGCGCCATCACCACGAATATCCCGAAAAGGATGGGGAATTTTCGCGGCATCCCTAGATCATGCGGTAGGTCTCGAGGTTCATGGGGGAGTGCGTCTCGATACGGTGCCGCTTGTAGATGGAACTTGCAAGGTCGAGGGTCTTGTTCTCGTCGCCATGGATGGTGAAGATCTTCTCCGGGCGCGGCTGGAGGTGGGCGACGTAGTTCATCAACTGCTTCCTGTCGGAGTGGCCGGAGAACCCGTCGCTCGTCGCGATCTCGAGGTTGATCACGATCGTCTCGCGCCAGCCGAGCGGGATCTCGCGCCACCCCTTCTGGATGCGCCGCCCGAGCGTCCCGTCCGCCTGGTAGCCGACGAAGACGAGCGCGTTGCGCTCGTCCGGGCCGAGAGCCTTGAGGTACTCCATCACCGGCCCGCCGTTCAGCATACCGCTCGTCGTGATGATGACGCAGGGGTCGCCCGTTATCACCTTCTCCCGGATGGCCGGCGAGTCCACCTGGACGAAGGCCTCGGAGAGGAAGGGGTTCAACCCTTCGCGGAAGATCTGGTTACGGAGATCGCTGTTGAGGTACTCCGGGTAGGTCGTGTGGATCGCCGTCGCCTCCTTGATCATACCGTCGAGGTAGATCTTCACCGGCGGGATCTTCTGTTTCCGGATCCCCTCCTCGAGGGCGAGCATGACCTCCTGCGACCGGCCGACGGCGAACGCGGGGATGATCACCTTGCCGCCGCGCTTGATCGTCGCCGAGACCGTCTCGTAGAGTTTATCCTCGGCGTCTTTCCTCTGGGGCTGGTTGTCGTTCGCCCCGCCGTAGGTGCTCTCCATGAAGAGCGCCTCGAGGCGGGGGAAGGAGGATACCGCAGGGGAGAAGAGCCTCGTCTTCTGGTAGTTGAAGTCCCCGGTGAACGCGATGTTGTAGAGCCCCTCGCCGATGTGGAAGTGCGCGATCGCCGAGCCGAGGATGTGCCCCGCGTTATGGAAGGTGAGTTTGACGTCGGGGGCGATATCGGTCACGCTCCCGTAGTTGAGCGTGATCGAGTGCTTCATGTAAGTCCGCACCTCGTTCGAGGTGTAGGGGATCTTGTCCGTCTCCTTCCGAACAACGTCCAGGTAGTCGAGCTGGAGCATCGTCGAGAGGTCCCGCGTCGGCGCGGTCGAGTAGACCGGGCCCTCGTAGCCGTACTTGTAGAGGAGGGGGACGAGGGCGCAGTGGTCGAGGTGCGCGTGGG
>JAQVVW010000079.1 GCA_028698765.1 Methanoculleus sp.
CCTTTAGCCCCGGTGTCGAAGAGTAGCCCCGCCTCCTCTATCTGGCAGGAGAACCCCCAATCCGCCGTGAGCCCCTCCCGGCAGGGGATGTTGTTGTAGACTTCGGTCACCGTGAGCATAGAAGAGACTCCCGCTATTTGGTCTCTCCTCAGAGGCAATGATGCTTTCCGATGGGGCAGTCCGGGGTTCGGAGCCCCCGGATCTCGCAGACGAAAAGAGGTGATCAGGAGATGATGTAGGAGATGGAGACGGTGGCGGTCACGTCGATATCGCCGACCTCGAGCGGGGTTGCGACGGCTGAGCCCGCCGTCTTCTCCATCATATCGTAGCGACCGTCGTAGGCCATGGGCACGTAGCTGCCGCCGACGTTGACCTCTTTGACGTCGAGGATGGTCTTGCCGATGGCCGCGGCGACGGCGTCGGCGTCACCCCGTGCCTGTGCGACCGCGGCGGTCAGGGCCTGCGCCCGGAACTCCTGCTGCTTTGCGTCGCTCAGGGTGAACGCGAACCGGTTGACCTTGTTTGCACCGTTCGCGACCGCGAGGTCGACGATCTCGCCTGCGCGGTTCACGTCGTTCATCGTGACCTCGAGGCTGTTGACGACCCGGTAGTACTTGACCTTCGACGTTGTCAGGCCCCGGCTGTCGGTCTCGGTCACCGGGATGATGTTGTAGCCGGCGGTCCTGATATCTTTCTCCGGGATGCCCGCCCTCTTCAGTGCGTTGACCACGGCATCCATCCGCTCTGCGTTCTGCTGCTGTGCTGTCTTGACGTCGGTGTTCTCGGTCTCGACCGCGAAGACGACGACGGCCTGGTCGGGCGTGGTCGTCACTTTGCCCGTGCCGGAGACGTGGATCAGTTTGTCCTTGGACTCCTGCGGCAACTGTGCGGTGACGCTGCCGATCACCGCGGCGCAGAGAACCATCAGGGCGATCCCCAGAAGTGCTGCTTTTCCTCGCATAGGTATCAATCATCTCTTGAATTGGTCAAAATATATATCTTGCTTTAGCTACGAGAATTTTCGTAGTTTTAACCGGACGGATCAGGAAATCCGCCATTCCTCTCCGGAATCGAGGGGCAGTTCACTCGCCCCCGGCATCGTTCCGCCATCCGGCCGCCGCCACCAGGCGGGCGATCAGGACGGCGATGTAGAGCGTCCCGCTCACGGTCTCGAGCAGGGCGAGCGATCTGGCCTGGTCGGTGATCGGCGTGATGTCGCCGTAGCCGAGCGTCGCAAGGGTGACGAAACTGAAGTAGACGAACGCAGGAAAGGCGAGCGTACCCTCTCCCGACTCGGCCGAGAACGATCCGGGGTTGATGCTCTCGACGAGATCGTAGGCCGTCGCCCAGGTGAGGCCCATGAGGAGGTAGACGGAGACCGCGCCGTAGATGGTGTCGGTGGTGATCCGTCGTGTCCCGAGCACCCTCGAGAGGCCGATAAGCGCGGTGAAGGCGTAGAAGAGGAGCATAAAGACGCTCTCGACGGCGCCGGTGGCGGGTTCGCCCGTGATGACGTGGAGCCAGCCGAGGCCGAAGGCGGGCACCGCGAGGAATGCGGCGATCACGACCTGTCTTCGGCGGTTGCTCACGGCGTAGACGCCGGTGATCAGGATGAAGGACGTGAGCACCTTCAGGGCGACCGGGCCGCTTGGCCCCGCGCTCACGTAAGGGTAGACGGCGAGCAGGAGGACGAGCGACGCGAGCAGGTAGTGGAACTGCATCGCCCTGGCGCGGGCGAGATACCGGGAAAGAAGGCTCTTCACGGCCGCTCCACTCCTGCATCGCCCGTCAATGCCTCGATCGCTGCGAGGAGTTCGCCGGCGGATTGGTAGCGGTCGGCAGGATCCTTTGCGAGGCACCGGAGGATGATCGGGTCGAGTCCTGCAAGGTTCGGGTCGATCTCCGATGGAGGGACGGGCTGCTCGCGGATGACCGCTTCGGCCAGCCCCGCAAGGCTCTCGCGGGCAAAGGGCGGCTTCCCCGTCACCAGTTCGTAGAAGACGGCGCCGAGCTGGTAGATGTCCGTCCGTGCATCGGCCCTGCCGAACCGCTCCGGGGCGATCTGCTCCGGGGCCGCGTAGGCGAGGGTGAACCCGGCGATGCCGGTATCCCGGATCGCCACGAGCGTCGTGCTCATCCCCCAGTCGGCGATCTTCGGCGTCAGGCCGTCGTCAAGAAGGATGTTCCGCGGCTTGATGTCCCGGTGGATCACACCCTTTTCGTGGGCGTAGGCGATTCCTGCGGCGATTCCTGCGGCAATGCGGGCGGCGGTCTCTGCCGGGAGGGGTTTTTCAAGGTCGTCCAGCGTCCGGGGGAGGTACTCCATCTCGACGAACGGCACCGGGAGGATGTTGACCGAGTGAACTGCCACGATGTTCGGGTGAGCCAGGTCTTCCCAGAACCGCATCTCCTTCATGAAGGTCTTCCCCGTCGCCTCGTCGTAGGCGGCCGGGATCTTCACCGCTACGGTTCGACGGTCATCGCGCCTGACCGCCGAGAAGACCTGCCCGAGCCCCCCTCTCCCGACGAGGGCGACCCGGTCGTAGCGCTCCGCAAGTTCGGGCGGGAACCCTGCCGGGCGGGAGAGCACTGTTTGGTATGCGTCGGCAGGGGCGGTCGCGGCGGACTCCGCCTCCCCCCCGTCCGGCCGCTTCAGGTGCCGGGCGCCGAGAACGACGGCGCCGGCGAGGAGAGCGAGAGCCAGGGCGGCCCCGAGCCAGGGGAACGGGTTGGTGTCGGCCGGGGTTGCCGTCACTTCTGTCGGGGTATCGTCGGGCGTGGTGGTCGCGTCAGGCGAGGGCGTCTCTTCCGGTGCATCTCTCCCCTTGTTCTGGCCGGGACCGGCGTTCTTATCATCGTTCGGGTTCTTTCCGGCGGACCCGATGCCCTGGGGGGAGGGGTTTGCGTGTTCGGGCGGGCCTCCGGCGCCCGAGACGATTGGGACGAAGGCTGCGAGGAGCAGGGCGGCGGCGAGGAGCAGGGCGGCCGCCCGCCCGGCCCGGTCAGGCGGCATCCGGCACCGGCACCCCACCGGGAGCGACGAAGACGAGGGTTGCTCCCGGTGCGCCTTTCGCAAGTTCGATGAGGTCCCCATCGTGAAGTTCCCGCCGCGTGCCCGTCTTGAGCGGCGTACCGTTCACGAAGGTGCCGCCCGTGCTGCCGCAGTCCTCGATGAGCCGGACCCCGTCTCGGCGGCGGGTGATCCGGGCATGCGGCTTCGAGACGCGGGTGACCGCCGCGTACTCCTCGCCGAGGACGATCGCCTCTCCGGCCCGTTCGGGCGCTCCCGGGTCCGCCCGGCCTACGGCGATGCTCTCCTCGGCGAGCGCAAAGACCCTGCCGTCCTCCGCGCCCCCGAGGAGGATGACGACCGGGGGCTGCCCGGAGAACTCCCCTGAGAACGTCTCACGGACGGCGGCGAGTTTCTTCGCGAGCACGGCGTCCGTGAGGGTCAGTTTCAGGTTCGCAAACAACCCGAGGCTCCGCGTGATCGCTTCGAGCCCTCCGGGCACGAGCGAGTATTTCCAGACCGGGTGGACCCCCTTTGCGGTCGGGCGCGAGAGGCCGGCCTCTTTGCGGACGACCCCGATGCTCATCAGTTTGTCGAGGTGTTTCTTCGTGTTCTCGTAACTCGTCTTGATCGCGGCCGATATCTGCCGGACGTCTTTCGGGCTTCGTTCGATGGCTTTCAAGATCTTTAAGCGCGTGCTGCTGCTCAGCACGTCAAGGTATTCGGAGAGTTCCTGCAGGTCGTCGTTGTCTGTATCGAGGATGAGTGTCCTTGAGTCGTCGTCGGTCATAGGCTCTCGTGCGGGGCTCCGTTGCTGTATGGTTTAACGAGGTCTCTGATGAAGGTTGTGCACCTCGATGACCGGCGAATCGTGCCGGCACGCTCCGATTGACGCCGTCCGGTGCGCCGCCGTATCCCGGATCATCTTTTATACGAGGGGGGTGTTCAGGGGCGGCATGCTTGGCGAGTTCGAGACCCTGCAACGGCAGGCCATGATGGTGGAGATCGAGGAGATCATCCAGGCGACGCCCGACTACACCGATGTCAGGGAGGCGCTCCGGTCGCGCAACTTCATACCGGAGCGGGACGAGGAGAACGTCGCGATATGGGTGCAGCCCGAACTCGGGATCTTCGTCCTCCTGCAGATGAACCTCGGGGGCGGGTACGCGGGCTACCGGGTGGCCTCCTACGATGACCTGGAAGAGAGCGAGGACGGATCTGCCGGGTTCAACGCCCGGTAAGCTCCTTTTGGGACCCGCCGGCAGGCTCACCCTTCATCGCCCCTGCCGGGTCAGGTTTATCCGGGCGTATGCGGTATGGTCGGCGTATGCCGGAACAGGTACCCCTCAACCGGGACGCACAGGAGGCCATGAAGGCCAGGATCAGGGAGAAACTCGCGGCGAACCCAACCTACGACGAGATCCGGGAACTTCTTGGAACTCTCGGATTCCACGCGAAGGAGGACAGGCCCGCCCTCGCCCTCTGGGAGAACGGCGAGCACGAGCTCTTTGTGCTGGTGCATATCGACCCGAAGACCGGGAGGCTGCGCGACCACGCGGTGAGCACCTTCGAGGAGGTGGAGGGGTCCGAGTAGCCCCGGGTCATGCCGGGTCCGTAAAGAGCCCGATGTAGCCCGCGATGAGTGCGATGACGAAGACGAAGAGGTAGACCGGGAGCGCGAGCGCCCCCTCAAGGACGGAGAAGACTTCGACGCCGGTGATCTCGCCGATGAGCAGGAAGAGCCGGACGAGGAAGATGACCAGGAGCACGGCGCCGGATGCGCCGAAGACGGGGCCGGGCAGGCTCAGGGGGAGTGGAAGCGCCCCGAAGAGGTCGCCGATGAGGAAGAGGACCGATATCAGGATGAGCAGCCCGAGGTTGGCGTTGAGGAACTCGACGATCTGGAGGAAGATCGGTGTCTGGACGTAGGCGCCCGCGAGGATGTTCAATACGGCGAGCACGATCAGGAAGACGACGATCCCGATGACTCTCGATACCAGGACTCCGGCGACTGACTCCTTCCTGTGCCCGGTCATGCGATCCTTCCGGGGGTAAAAGGCATCTCGATCTTATGGAGTTACCGGCCGGGGCTTCTTCCGTCAAAGACCACAACCTTCAAGTCGGCGCCGACGATGAATAAACCAGGAATCGCAGGCCGCAGTCCCTCTGTCTTCCGGTGAACGTCATGGAGAACCACTCATGGGTGACGAACGTCGAGGTCGCGGCTATCCTCTTCGAGGTCGCCAGCCTCCTGGAGATCAAGGGCGTCCGGTTCAAGCCGCAGGCATACCGGCGGGCGGCGCTGGCGATCGAGGCCCTGCCGGAGCGTATCGCCGACGTCGCACAGCGAGGCGATCTCGAGGATATCCCCGGTGTGGGCAGGGCCATCGCCGCAAATATCCGCGAGATCGTCGAGACCGGCGGCCTCGGGTACCTCTCCGCTCTCCGTGAGGAGCTCCCGGAGGGCGTGCAGCACCTCACCCGCCTTGCGGGGATCGGGCCGAAGAAGGCGATCGCCCTCTCCCGGGAACTCGGCGTCAGGACGGTCGACGACCTGGAGGCGGCGGCGCTGGCCGGCCGGATCCGTGATCTCCCCGGTTTTGGTGAGAAGACCGAGGCAAATATCCTCGCGAGCATCCGCGTGAGCCGGACGGCAGAGGGGCGCCGCCTTCTCGGGGAGATCCTTCCCGTCGCCCGGGAGATCGAGCGGCGGCTTGCCTCGTTCGCCTCTGTCGGCCGCGTGAGCCTCGCCGGGTCGATCCGCCGGAGGAAAGAGACGATCGGGGACGTCGACATCCTCGTGACCTCTCCCCGACCCGACGAGGTGATGGAGGCCTTCGCCACCCTCCCCGGGGTCGAGCGCGTCCTTGTCCGGGGGCCGACGAAGACCTCGGTGGCGCTCTCGACCGGCATCCAGATCGATCTCCGGGTGGTGGATGACGAACATTTCGGGGCCGCCCTCCAGTATTTCACGGGCTCAAAGGAGCACAACATCGCTCTCCGGAGACTCGCGATCGCGAGGAACTGGCGGCTGAATGAGTACGGGCTCGTCGACCTCGAGACCGGCCGGACGGTCGCGGGAGAGGACGAGGCCGGGATCTACCGTGCTCTCGGTCTCGCCTGGATCGAACCGGAACTCCGGGAGGACCGGGGCGAGGTTGAGGCCGCCCGGGCGGGGACGCTCCCCGACCTGGTCGGCTACGACGCGATCCGCGGCGACCTCCACGTCCACACCCGCTGGAGCGAGGGCGCTCATTCCATCGAGGAGATGGCACGGGCGGCCCGGGCGCTCGGCTACGAGTACATCGCCATCTGCGACCATGCCGAGAGCCTCCACATCGCCCGCGGCCTCTCCCCCGCGCGCCTCGCCGACCAGGTGCGGGAGATCGAGCGGATCAACGCTGAGAGCGACGGCGCGTTCACCCTCCTCTCCGGCACCGAGTGCAACATCGGCATGGACGGCACGCTCGACCTCCCCGACAGCATCCTCGCCGACCTCGACGTGGTGGTAGCGAGTGTCCACTCGGGGTTCAAGCAGTCCGAGAAGGAGATGACCGGGCGGGTGCTGACGGCGATGCAGAACGAGCACGTCGATATCATCGGC
>JAQVVW010000080.1 GCA_028698765.1 Methanoculleus sp.
CGGTAGACCACCGTGACCTCGCCGCTCGTGAAGATCCGTTTGCCCATCTGCTCCAGGATCAGCATCGCGTAGAGAACCGCCTTGCTCTGGGTCGGGAGGGTGGAGATGCACTCCACCATGCTGTCGGTCTCGATCTTCTCCTGGGCCATCCGGACGTGCTTCTCGGTCACGCCCGCGGCGTTCTCGCGGTCCGCGAGTTCGCCCGAGACCCGGAGGAGGTCGAGCGCCCGCCGTGCGTCGCCGTGCTCCTGCGCCGCGAGCGCCGCGCAGAGCGGGATGACCGTCTCGTCGAGCGCGCCGTCGACGAACGCCATCTCCGCCCTCTGCTGGAGGATGTCGCAGAGCTGCGGGGCGTTGTAGGGGGGAAAGACGATCTCCTCTTCAGAGAGAGAGGAGAGGACACGGGGATCCAGGAAGTCGGTGAACCGGAGATCGTTCGAGATCCCGATGATGCTCACCTTCGCGAACTTGAGGTCGGAGTTGATCCGGGTGAGGTTGTAGAGGGTGTCGTCGCCGCTCTTCTTCACGAGTTTGTCGATCTCGTCGAGGATGATGACCATCACCCCGCCGCTGCTCTCGAGCTGGTTTTTGAGCTCCATGTAGACCTGGTCGGTCGGCCACCCGGTCATCGGGATGAGTGTCCGGGGGCTGTCGCTCGGGTGCTCGTCGGCGTCGTCGAGACCGTTCGCGATCTGGGCGAGGACCCGGTACTGGGTATCGATCACCTCGCAGTTGAGGTGGACGATCCTGCACTTCGTCCCGGCGAGGACGCTCGCATTCTCAAGTTCCGTTCCCACGTACCGGGCGGACGCCGTCTTCCCCGTCCCGGTCTTGCCGTAGATGAGGATGTTTGAGGGTGTCTCGTTCGTGAGGGCAGGTGCGAGAATCGAGGCGAGTTCGTCGATCTGGGGCGTCCGGTGAGGGAGGATCTGGGGACGATAGTTGTGACGGAGCACTTCCCTATTCTTGAATATACGTCTATTGGTCAGGTATTTTTTGAATAACCCCATAGGGCTCTTTTTATCGTCCG
Organism: Methanoculleus sp.; assembly: GCA_028698765.1. The sequence continues at coordinate 1,031 of JAQVVW010000080.1, forward strand.
ACATGGTGTCACCGGGAAGGTCTGCAGAATACGAAATTTGCGTGTTGAGGTCTCTTAATATGATCGCCGTAGAGACTGATAACCCCTTCGTTTCCAGTGGAACTTTGGGGGCTCATTGACCGGGAGAACTCCATGAACCGGTCAGATCGAGGGTGAGCTGAACGGGATCACCGGGACCCCTTTGTTTCGTGTGGAGATCTGATGACGATACACACCGGTGTATCATTCTTCAAAAATTGATGACGATGGTCATGTGTACCTCTGAAACTAAAGATATAAAAGTTTATCGAATAATAGCAAAGGAAAAAAAACCGAAAAATCAGGGATAAAAAGGATTTTGAAGACAGGAGAAGGAACGGAGAGGAAAATAGAGGAATAAAACCAGGGAGAACCAGAAAAAACGGAATGAGAGGGTTTTGTAACAGGAATTACCTGAAATTAGAGGCTTAGTAGGAAAATAGGGAGCAAAGAAAGATAATACGGAATAAGGTGTCAAGAGGCAAAAGAGCGCAGGAAGATACAACCTCTGTTCTGACTCACCCTTGTCCTGTCGTATTTCTTCCCGGATCTCCCTCTAATCTCTGTTCTATCTCATTTCTTCCCGGATATCTTTCTAATCCATGTTCCGTCTCACTCTAGCTCAACCGCTCTGCATCTAACCCGTCCCGTCTCATTCCTTCCCGGATTTCTTCAATCCTTGTCCCGTCTCATCCTATCTCAACCACTCTGCTCCTATCCCGTCCTGTCTCATTCCCTCCATCTCTCCTCCTCTCCTCCATCTCCCTATCTCGACCCGGTCCACCTGGTTTTCCCCTGTTCATACCCATCCTGCTCATCCCGTCCACCCGGCTCGGTGAGGGTGATCTCGCCAATTCTTTCTTATTCCCGTGTTTCATCCCGATAAATTCTTTATTCGGGTTTCTCACTTCTCCACCCTCTCCTGCGCCTGCCTCGCAATGCCCTTCATTTCTCCACACGAAATAAAGGGGTCGGGGATTGAACTCCCTAAAACAGGGGATAGAATGAAGTAAAATACGTGATACAGGGGTACTGGAAGATCCTATGGACAGCAGCCATCTTAAACCGCTCACCGTGACCGGTGCCGTCATCACCGTCTCATCGACCCGGAAACCCGAGACCGACGCCAGCGGGAAGACGCTCATCGACCTCCTCGCGGCCGCAGAGATCGAGGTGACCCACTACGCGATCGTACCCGACAACCGGGAGCGGATCCGCTCCGAAGTCCGCGCGGCGCTTTCGCGTGCAACCTGCGTCATCGTCACCGGAGGCACCGGGCTCACGCCGGACGACGTGACCATCGAAGCTGTCGCGCCGCTCCTTGAGAAGACGATCGACGGGTTCGGGGAACTCTTCCGCCTCAAAAGTTACGAAGAGATCGGGACGTCTGCGATCCTCTCGCGGGCGATCGCCGGGGTCGTCGGCGGCCGGGCGGTCTTCTGCATCCCGGGCTCGGCGAAGGCGGTCACCCTCGCCGCAAAAGAAATCATCATCCCCGAGATCCGGCACATCCTGACCCACGCTTCGGCCGGTCAGCGGTAGACGTCGAGAAGCGCCACCCGCTCGAGGACGAGTTCGCGGAACCGCTCCTCCCCGACAACCGCAACCTCCTCGGGGGTGATCGAGAAGAGGTCCGCAAGAAGCGCCCGCTTTGCGGGACCGATCTCCTCCCAGTCCTCGTCGACGAACCGGACAAGACCGGCCAGACGGTCCCGCACACCGGGCGCCGGCGGACAGACGGCGACAAACGACCGGTTCTCGCCCGGATGAATCCCGAACGACGAGGCCACCTGGCACTGCCGGGTCCCCGCGGCGTAGAGGAGCGCCTCCATCTCAAGCGAGTTCGCGATCGCTTCACCGCCGGCCCAGGACCGCCGGGCGTGCCGGAGCGCCGCCTCGACGTGATCCCGTCCCGCCAGGCGGTCGGCGTCGAAGAGGATGATGTGGGTCTCAAACTCGTCGGCGATCGTTCGGATCTCCCGGAGGAACGCGGCGTTGCCATCGACCGTGAAGCGCGCCCGGTAGATCTCGCAGGGTAACTCTCTTTCTGCCATATTCATTCACCCGAACCGGGAGAGGGTCGACTGCTCCTCGCCGACACCCCCGATCTCGTCCCGGACACCATCCAGCTGCTCGAAGATCTGGGCGGCGATCCCCTGCCCGAGGATCTTCCCGACCTTCTCGGGCCCCGCCTCCCGGAGCGCCTCGATCGAACCGATACCGTTGTTGAAGAGCCGGCGCGCCCGGACGCGCCCGATCCCGCGGAGTTTGATGAGCGGCAGGAGTTCTTTCTTGATACCGTGCTTCGTCCGGAGTTCCATCTCCTCGATGGGGTCTGAGAGGTGCGGGGCGAAGAGGCGGGCGAGGTGCCGGGACGCATGAACCAGCCAGGCCACGCTCTCCACCATCCCGTAGACGTCGCCCGGCCCGGCGCTGTAGCGTTCGCAGATCACGTCTTCGCCCACCTCGTCCGCCCAGTCGCCGAGGAGGAGCGCGGTCTTGAGACTCCGGTCGAACTCCTCGCCCGCGTCCCAGGGGACCTCCATCCAGAGTTCGTCCCGGCGATCGGCGAGGAACCGGTCGAGGGCATACATATCGTTCTTGCGCACAAAGAGCGTCGGCATATCCGGCGTCGTGCAGAGGAGGTGCAGGAAACCGATATCGGTGTAGTCCTTCCTGCCGGTCATCGCCTTCACGATCACCTCGGCGCTCCGGGGATCGATGTAGAGCCGGGAGACGAGCGACCCGTACTCCGTCGGCTCGAGCCACTCCCCCACCTCGGTGATCATCTCCGCTTCGCGCAGGAACTCGAGCACCCGGTCGATTGCCCGCGAGAGCGCACGCGGGCTCTCGCCCTGGTAGGCGTAGAACGTCCCGTCCATGAACCCGAGGACCTCGCCCGTTTCGCGGACGAAACCGGTCGCGATGAGCGAGAGGACGTGGGTGCAGAGGACCGCGTCGTCCGCGCACCGGCTCCGGACGTCCTCTGCCGCCGCCTCGATGTAGTAGTCGAAGAGCTCGTCGACCATCTCCTCGGACTTCGCGATCAGGACGGCCTCGCCGTAGGGGTCGAGGCGCGGTCGCCCGGCACGGCCCGCCATCTGCCGGTACTCCCGGACCGGGATCGGAAGCATCCCCTCCCCGGCGCTGAACCGGAGGTAGTCGCGGACGATCACCCGCCGGGCGGGGAGGTTCAGGCCCGCCGCAAGCGTTGGGGTGGAGGAGATGACCTTGATCTGCCCCTCACGGAACCCTGCCTCGACGATCCCTCGCTCCTCCCGCGAGAGACCTGCGTGGTGGAACGCCGCCCCCTGCGCGACGCAGGCGGCGAGGATCCTTCCCATATCGGTCGAGGCGCTCGACCGTATCTTCTCGGCATAGCCGGCGAGGACGGGGTTTGCGAGTTTCAGCCCGGATGCCGCGCGTTTCGCGAACGCCTCGGCGTTCCTCCTCGAGCTGACGAAGACCAGGCACTGGCCCCCCTCGGCGACCGTATCGAGGACGAGGTCCAGGTCCTCGTACTTGCTGTGGCGTTCGACCTCCCGGATGCTGTCGGCAAACCGAATGCCGTCTTCGAGGAAGACCCCCTCCCGGAGATCGACCGGCCGCCATTCGCTCTCGACGAGTTCGGCGTCGAGCCACCCGGCGAGATCGGCAGGGTTCCCGATGGTCGCCGAGAGGGCGATGATCTGCATCCCGGGGTTCTTGTGGCGGAGTTTTGCGATCACCATCTCGATCGTCGCTCCTCGCGATGGGTCGTCGATGAGGTGGACCTCGTCGACGACGAGCAGGGTGATCTCCGCGAGCCACGGTGTCCGGTTCCGCAGGAGTGAGTCCACCTTCTCGCTCGTCGCGACGATGATGTCGTTCCTTCCCAGGTATTCGTCTCTTCGATCGAAGTCGCCGGTGGCGATCCCGACCCGGAGGCCTTTCCCCGAGAACTCCTCGAACTTCTCGCTCGCGAGCGCCCGCAGGGGAACGATGTAGAGGCACTTCCCACCCCTCTCCACCTGGTGGTGCATCGCCATCTCGGCGACCAGGGTCTTCCCGCTCGCCGTGGGGATGGCGACGAGGAGGTTCTTTCCCGAAAAAAGACCCGCTTCGACGCAGGCGGCCTGCGGCGGGTAGAGTTCCGTGATCCCGGACCGAGCGTAGCCGGCTGCGAGATCCGGCGGAAGGGGGAGGTCGGCTATCTCCATGTGTACCCCTTCATTTCCACTGCAAATCGCGTATCTCCCGTATCGCCATGGGCAGGGTCGGTCCGGCCCTGCCGCATCACGAGTAGTACTCCAGCATCGCCTGCTTGGCTTCCTTCTTCTTCCGGTCGAGGAAGGAATAGACGTTCTCGTGGGGCACGCCCTGGATCAGCATCTCGATGGCTTTCCTCGCGGTCTCGACCTGGTCGGGGAGACCGATGATCGCGACGGTCTTGCCGTGGACCGAGATCTCCGTGGCGGTCAGATCCTCGATCTGGGCGCGGGATGTCCCTGCCTTCCCGATGATCCGGCCCCGGAGCCGCTCGAGCTGCCCGGTCGTCCCCGAGAGGTCGGCGAGGTCGAGGATGTCGAGCATCATGTCCTCGTCGTCGAGGAGCCGGAACGCACGCTCCGGCGAGAACCCCCGGTTGATCGCGGAGACGACGTTCTGTGCCGTCATGACGCCGATGGGGTCCTCCCCCTCGATCGTCACCATCCCCTCCTCGCTGTCGATCAGGAGGGATATCCCGGTCTTCTCTTCGATCTCGCGCTTCGTGGACCCGCTCTTGCCGATGAGCACACCGATCCTCGCTGCTGAAACTTTCATCTCCTGTCTGGTCATGGTTCCATCCTTTCTTCCGGTGTTCAGGGCTCCCGGCGGCCGGTGCCGACGAGCGTCCCGATGATCTCCTCCTCGTCGACTACGTCGCAGTAGCGGGAGAAGTATCGATTGAGGTTCTTGATATCCCGGACCAGAAACGCAGACGCCCGCGGGTGATCCAGGGTGACCGCCTGGCCCATATCGATGATATATGGTTTCTCGTGGTAGAGGATATTGTATTCGGAGAGGTCGGCGTGAACCAGGCGCGCCTCCCGGTAGAGCCGCTCCACGTAGGTGAGGATCTCGCGGTATACCGCCGCGTAGTCCTCGACGTCGGCGTTCCTGAGCTGGGGGTAGGGTATCTCGTCTTCGCCCAGGAACTCCATCAGGAGGATGTTTCGGTCGAACACGAGCGGTTCGGGGACCGGGATCCCCACCTCGTGCGCCCGGGCGAGGTTGCTGTACTCCTTCTTCGTCCAGGCGAAGATGAGGCCTTTGCGCGTCCCCCGAACGCTCGAGAACCGGCGGTCTCCCGCCAGGTACTCGTTCATCGCCTTGAAGTTCGCGGTCTGGATCCGGTAGATCTTGATCGCGATCCCCTGCCCGTCACGCTCGCCGTAGAAGACGTTTGCCTCTTTTCCGGTGCTGATAGGCCCGCCGATGACCGATATCAGTTTCTTCTGGACGAGCTTGTAGAGGGCCATCAGGGTGACCTCGTCGAAGACATCCT
>JAQVVW010000081.1 GCA_028698765.1 Methanoculleus sp.
AGCATCGCCTCGTCGACGCTCGTCGCCCCCTCGACAACCGTGCCGTCCACCGGCACCTTCTCTCCGGGCCGGACGAGGACCCGGTCGCCCGGTGCGAGCCGGTCGACGGGCACGTCGTCCGTGCCGGCGTCCCGGAGACGGTGCGCCTCCGCCGGCATGACCCGGACGAGTTCCTCGAGCGCCCGCGACGCCCCGAGGACCGAGCGCATCTCCACCCAGTGCCCGAGGAGCATGATGTCGATTAAGGTGGCAAGTTCCCAGAAGAACCCTTCTCCGCCGACGATACCGAGGACGACCGCCGAACTGTAGACGTAGGCGACGGTGATCGCGACGGCGATGAGCGTCATCATCCCGGGCATCCGCGCGCGGAGTTCGCTCACGATGCCGGTAAGAAACGGCCACCCGCCGTAGAGGTAGACTGCGGTCGCAAGAGCGAGGAGGAGGTAGTCCGAGCCCGGGAACCGGATGACGATCCCGAGAAGTTCCTGGACCGGCTCCGAGAGGAGAAGGATTGGAATCGTCAGTATCGTCGAGACGATGAACCGTCGCCGGAAGTCCCCGAGGGCGTGGCGGTGCGTGCCATGGTCGGGCCGGTGGGTCCCCGGCGGCTTCTTCCTGGCGGCTTTTGTTCGGTGCATCCCATACCGTCGTCCGCTCTCATCGTGGTCGTGGCCCACCTTATACCCTCCCCGTCCGCTTCTCCTGGGCGATCCCGTCATGTGTGCCGGCTCCGCGCGCGCACCCGTTCATGGGGGTGATGCCGTTCTTGCAGAATGTAACTATATCGGTCGCGCGCGGCCAGAGCAGCGGGACATGTGGTTGCCTTCTTCTGGGTGCCGGATATCCGCCGGTGAAAATGAACAGATTTATATCTTCTGGGAAACAGCATAATGCCTGTGTTCGGATGAACTTGCCCGCAGGACCGATAGGATCGTCAGAATTCTTCTGAATTTTGGCTGGATTCGTTAGGAGTGTGTGGGAACATTTTATCAGCCCATGGAGATGAAACTCCTCCGAGAGTAAAAGGAAGGTGATCCCGGCCGATGTATGAATGCACACCCGCACATGACGATCTCCTCGATCTCTCCGGCGCCCTGGATGCATTCGACGAGGGGCTGCTTATTATCGGCCCCGACAACCAGGTGGCCTGCATCAACAAGCATCTGCGGCACCTGCTCGGCATCACCCGTGACGTGCCCGCCGGAACCGACGCGGATCGCTTCGCTCACCAGGCCCTGATACCCCGCATCTGCGGGAAGTCGGGCAGATCCGAGATCACCGCATTTCTCTCCGGCCGCACTCCGGTTGCCGACTTCCCGTGCGCGATGCAGCTGCCCGACGGCGGCGAAGGACGGTTCCGCTGCTCGTGCCGCGCCGTTCATGATGGTCGGCTTCGCGGCAGCCGGCTCGTCCGCTTTTCTCCCGACACCTCCGACCCCGGGGCCGTCCCGGTCTCCGAAGCCCATGCCTTTCGGGTCGACGGCCCTGGAAGGGGTATGGATACCGCAAAGAGGAGGCGGATCGAGGCGATACTCCGGGAGAGCGAAGACCGGTACCGGTTCCTCGTCGAAAACCTCAACGAGGGCATCGCGCTGATCGACAGAGAGGGCATCGTGGTCTTTGCCAACCGGAAGATGGCCGATATTATCGGTTATTCGATCGCCGGGATCATTGGAGCGCCGGTCTATGCGTTCATCGACGGGGGGAGTGCCGGAGACGTAAAGGAACACCTGCAGAACCTTGGCCGGAACATGCGCGAGGTCTTCGAGTTTGAACTGGTTCGAAAAGGCGGCGGCCGTATCCATACGCTGATAGCGACCACTCCCATCATCGACACCGGCGGCACCTGTCGGGGATTCCTTGCCGGTGTCCAGGACATCACCCCCTTGAAGCAGATGGAGGCAAAACTCCGCGAGAGCGAGAAGAAGTACCGGTCGCTCGTCGAACTCTCCGCCGAGGCGACCCTGATCCACCGCGACGGGAGGATCATATTCATCAACCCCGCCGGCCTGAAACTGCTCGGGGCTTCACGCCCGGAAGAGGTGATCGGGATGGCGATCCTCGATATCGTCCACCCGGATGTCCGGGATCTTATCGAGGCCTTCGCCGTGCGGGACCTCCAGGGCGTGGAGACGCCGCTCATCGAGTTATCGGTCGTCAGGCTCGACGGGATGACGGTTCCCATCGAAGGGAGGGGGGCACGGACGATCTTTGAGGGCCGGCCTGCGGTTCAGGTCGTCATGCGGGACATCAGCCACCGGAAACAGGCGGAGGAACAACTGCAGGCGAGGAACCGGCATCTCCTTCTGCTTAACCGGATCATCGGGACATCCGCTTCGACCCATCTGTCGGGAGAACTGCTGGAGACGGCGCTCAGCCAGACACTCGATCTCCTCGGCTACGATGGCGGCGCAGTCTACCGCCTCGATTCCGGGCGGAAAGAGGCCGCTCTCCAGTGCCGGCGAAACATGCAGGATGCATGCCTGGAACTGACAGAGACCGTTTTTGGAAGATCGTTTGCCGATACCATCGCTCCCGGCCTTCCGTGCTACCTTGAACAGGACCGGGGCCCGAACACCCCGGGATCCCGTCTTCTCCGGGAGCTCGGGTTTGCCGCACTCGCCTGCATTCCGCTCGTCGTCGAGTCGGACGTCGTCGGGGCGCTCCTCATCGGAACCAGGGGGCGTGGATTCTTCTCTCGCGACGAGCGTGCGCTCCTCGAAGCCGTCGGCCGCGAGATCGGGGCCGGCATCGTGCGGGGAATGCTCTACCGGAGGCTTGAAGTGGCAAACCGGGAGGCGAACCTCTACCTCGATATCCTCACTCACGATATCCGGAACGCGGACAACGTCGCAAACATCTACGCCGACCTCCTTATCGACGAGCTCGAGGGAGAGCCGGCCCGGCACGCCCGGAAACTGAAGGACGGGATCAGGAAGAGCATCGAGATCACCGCAAACGTCGCCACCCTCAGAAAGATCCAGGAGGGCCGGGACGGGCTTGCGCGGCAAAACCTCTACGACGTGATCCGGGGAGAGATCGCCCACTTCCCCGACCTCTGCATCAGGTACTCCGGGCTGCCCGTGGAGGTCTTCGCCGACGACCTCCTCCCCGAGATCTTCACGAACCTTATCGGCAACGCCGCAAAGCACGGCGGGTCGGGCGTCGAGGTCACGGTGGGGGTCGATGATCCGGACGATGAGACCGTCGTCGTCACCGTTGCCGACACCGGCCCCGGGGTTCCGGACGATCTGAAGGAGGCGATCTTCTTCCGGTTCGAGCGGGAGGGCGGCAGGCGGGGGAGCCAGGGGCTCGGCCTCTCGATCTGCCGGATGCTTGCCGCGCGCTACGGCGGCAGGATCTGGGTCGAAGACCGTGTCCCGGGGCATCCGGAGCAGGGCGCGGCGTTCCGGTTCACCCTCAGGAAAGCCGGAAACGGGGGAGGTACCTCCGCCTGAGCCCTCCCGTGCATTCCGCTGTCGACGATCGGATTTATTCCTCTCTCCGCAGACACTTTATCATGTACAGGATTGCTCCTCTTCTCGTTGTCTGTATCCTCCTCTCCGCCGGGTGCCTCGCCGCAGACGAGCCTCCGGCGGAGGCGGGTGTCAGCCTGATCGCCCCGGTTGACCCGATACCCATATTCGACGGCCAGGCAACCTACGCCGGGATCATCGGCGAGGAGACGCCGCAGATCCGGGCAAACTACAGCATGGGATATGTCGCCATCGCACCGGGCAACGCGACGCCGCCGCATCGCCTGATCGGGACGGCAGAACTCGTCTACGTGCTCGGCGGTACGGCGGAGATCCGTTGCGACAACGAGACGGTGACCGCCCGCGAGGGAGAGACCGTGCTCCTGCCGGAAGCGGTGCTGCAGTCGATAGCCTCGGCCGGGGATACCGATCTCCGCTACATCACCGTGAGCCAGCCGGCCTACACGCCCGAGATCGAGATCTCGGGGGACGAGCTTGGCGCGGTCAACCTGACTACGGACGGAAGGCCGTTCGTCGTCGCCGATCCCCGGGAGGGGATCGAGTGGAGTCTCGAATCCGGCGTGGCGGTCTACACCCTCGTAAACCCGGTGCTGATGAACGAGACGGCGATCCCGGTCGACTACAGCGTTGCCTGCGTGGAACTCCTCCCGGGCGGATATCTAGGCTATGACGGGATTCTCGGTTCGTCCGATCTCCTCTACGTGATCGAGGGGGAGATCGAAGTCGCCACACCCGATGGAGAGACGATACGGGTTCCTGCCGGGAGTGCCGCCTATGTCCTCCCCGACCAGGTAAAAGAGACCCGGAACGCCCTGAACTCGACGACGAGGCTCCTCTCGTTCATCGACCCGGCGTGGACGCCGGAGAAGACCGTCCTCTTTGAATAGATCCACTTCCTTTTTTCCCGGCACCCGTCCTCCGCAGTTTCATGGAGGATTGCCGGTATCCGGCCGGCCTATCCTGAGGGCGTTTGCGATCACCGCAAGCGAGAGCCCCATGTCCCCGAACGCCACCGCCATCCAGAGGGAGATCAGCCCGAAGACCGCAAGGGCGGCGATGCCGAGTTTCACAACGAGTGCCGCCGTGATGTTCTGCCGGATGACCGCGACCGTCTTCTCAGAGAGGGCGACGAGGTAGGCGACCCTCGAGATGTCGTCCTCCATCACGACGATATCGGCCGCCTCGATCGCGACGTCCGACCCGATCGCCCCCATCGCGACCCCGACGTTCGCCCGTGCAAGCGCCGGCGCGTCGTTCACGCCGTCGCCGACCATCACCACGAGCCCGTAGCGGTCCATCAGCCGCTCGACCATCGCCACCTTGTCCTCCGGCAGGAGCCCGGCATGGCACTCGTCGATCCCGATACGGCGGGCCACCGCCTCCCCGACGCGCTCGTTGTCCCCGGTGAGCATCACCGTCCTGATGCCTCGCGCCCGGAGAGCGGCAACAGTCTCTTTTGCATCCTTCTTTACCACGTCCGAGAGGGCGATGAGCCCGATCACCCCCGAGGCCGTGCCGGCGAGGATGACCGTCTTCCCCTCGCCCTCCAGCCGGTCATACGCCGCCCGCCATGCGTTGTCCCCGGGTTCGGCAAAGAGTGCCTCGTTCCCGAGGAGGTAGGTCTCGCCGCCGATCTTCCCCCGGATGCCTCTCCCCGTCAGCGAGGTGAACTCCTCCACCTCCCGGAGCGGGATGCCTTCCTCGTCCGCCCGCCGCCGAACCGCCTCCGCGATTGGGTGGCCGGAGCGTGACTCGAGCGACGCGGCGACAGCGAGCACCTCCGCCTCCAAAACCCCGAACCCGGCCACGCCGTCCACCTCGAGCCTCCCGGTCGTGAGCGTCCCGGTCTTGTCGAAGACGACCACCCGCGCAAGCCCCACGGCCTCGAGGGAGTCCCTGCCCTTGATCAGCACGCCGTTATGCGCCGCAGTCGTGATCCCCGAGACCATCGAGACCGGGGTGGAGATCGCGAGCGCACAGGGGCAGGCGATGACGAGCAGGATCAGCGCCCGGTAGAACGCTTCGAGGAACGGGACGCCGAAGGCGAGCGGCGGGACGACGACGAGGAGGGCGGCGAGGAGGATGACCGCCGGGGTGTAGTAGCGGGAGAACCGCTCGATGAAGGCTTCGGTGGGGGAGGTGCGGGACTGGGCCTCCGCGACCAGGGTGGCGACCCGGGCTATCGTGCTCTCGCTTTCCGGCTTCGTCACCCGGACTTCGAGGTATCCCTCAATGTTCCGCGTCCCGGCGTAGACTCCGTCCCCGATGCCCTTTGCCACCGGGACGCTCTCCCCGGTGATTGCCGCCTGGTCGACCGACGATCCGCCGGTGGTGACGATGCCGTCGAGCGGGATGGTGTCGCCCGGCCTCGCGATCACAATCTCCCCGACGGTGACGTCGTCGACCGGGACGATCGTCTCGCCGTCGTCCCGCCTGACCCGGGCGGTCTGCGGCGTGAGGTCGAGGAGCGAGGCTATCGAGCGTTCGGCCCTGCCGGCCGCGTACTCCTCCAGGAACTCGGCGACGGCGTAGAGATACAGCACGGTCGCCCCCTCGGCGGGATTTCCGGTCAGGAACGCTCCTGCCGCCGCGATGGATATGAGCACGGCGATGCTGAACCGGAGCCGGATGAGAGCGAAGAACCCGGTTCTCAGGATATCGTAGCCGGATATGACCGCGGCGGCGAGCAGCAGGGCTGTCCCGGCGAAGGGGTATGGGGTGAGGTACCCGACGATCACCCCCGTGAGGAGGAGGATGCCCGAGACCCCGAAGACCGCGATCTCCCGGCGGCCGACGACCGGTCTCTGATCCCGAGAGGCCCCAACCCGGCAGCGGGGACAGGACAGACTTTCCTCATGCTCCGTCACGGCCCGCCTCCGGCCGGAGTCGTTCGGGCGCAGGTCTCCGTCATGATCGTACAACCTTAACCGCTTCTCACTTAAAGGGTGTCCGGGCGCATATCCGGATCTGCCGCCGGCGCGATTGCTCGAATAGGGGGTCGCCCTTTCACCGAGCAGAACCATTATGACGAGTTCGACCCAACTGATCGGAACGACCGCCCCCAGCACAG
>JAQVVW010000082.1 GCA_028698765.1 Methanoculleus sp.
CCCGTACGTTCTCGTCGAGGAGTTCGAGGATCTCCTCGTTTGAATGCCTTTCCGGCCGCTTCTCCATTCTGTTACCTCTTGTCGTCTCTTGAGTCCCGCCGTGCGCCCTCCCGCATATGGATGCGGGGAACGGCAGGCCCGAGTAATCCCTGATCTGCTCCTTATCCGGGAGAATTTACCTGCATCGATGCTGTGAGGCGTCTAATTCGGGGTATCATGCTGCAGAAGTGGTTTCTGGCAGCTGTAATCCTCCTGTTGCGGCCGGAGCGCCGTGCCGAATTTTGTATGTATTTTGCAATCATCCACAATAGGCTTTTGCATCCCCGGAAGCGATCTGCCGGGGTGAGTGGTTGATATCATGCGGGTTTATTGCGCTTAAATTTGGTTCGTTGTCTGTTTTCAGCGATATTGGATCCGCCGGGGCGATCGGGTGAAAAACCGTGACTCCTTCCCTGCAGGATGATGTTTGCTTCAGACATTTTTGGTAGTTCCCGTCCCCTCTTCCGCGCCGGCTCCGTCACCCCGGGAGGAAGAGGATAGCTGCCCCCCCTCCCCGGGCGTCTGGGATATTCTAATGTAGGTTCTCGTGAAACCTAACAGTGGAATTACGATGACAAATCACCCGGTTAAGAACATGATGCGGTTGATGGCGACCAAGATCCGGACGATTGCGGACGTGATGTCCGACGACGAGATCGATACGCTCCTCGCCGAGATCCTGAACGCAAACCGCATCTATACCATGGGCGCCGGGCGATCCGGGCTTGTAGCGAAATCGTTTGCCATGCGCCTGATGCACCTCGGGCTCTCCGCATTCGTAGTCGGGGAGACCGTGACCCCGGCCATGAAGCCGGGAGACGTCATTATCGTCTTCTCCGGATCCGGCGCGACCAAGACGGTTGCGGATATCTCGGAGACTGCAAAGGAGATCGGCGGGAGGATCTGCCTCATCACCTCGAAGAAAGACTCGCGGATCGGGCGCATCGCCGACTGCATCGTCATCATCGAGAGCCAGCGGGACAAGGTGGCCGACGAGTCTGCGGAGTTCGAGATCCGGCAGATGATGGGCGAGCACAAGTCGTTCGCGCCGCTCGGCACCATCTTCGAGACGACCGCGATGGTCTTTGCGGACGCGATCATATCCCGCCTGATGGAGATCACCCAGTGCCGGCCCGAAGACCTCCAGTGCCGCCACGCGAACATCGAGTGAGGAGAATCATGAGCGAACACAGGTATGCCGCCCGGGTCCGGTCGGTGGAGATGTCGGGCATCCGCAAGCTCTTCGAAGCCGGAGGGCCGGACGCGATCAACCTCGGCATCGGGCAGCCGGACTTCGATACGCCCGATCACATCAAGATGGCCGCGATCGCCGCCATTCGTGAGGGGAAGACCGGCTACACCCCGAACGCCGGGATACCGGAGCTCCGGGAGGCGATCTCTGAGAAGTTTGCGCGGGAGAACGCTCTCTCCTACCGACCGGAGCAGATCCTGGTCACGGCAGGGGGGAGCGAGGCGCTCCACCTCGTGATGGAGGCACTCGTCGACCCGGGCGACCGCGTCCTCTTCACCGACCCGGGTTTCGTCTCCTACGCCGCTCTTGCGACCATTGCCGGCGGAAATCCCGAAGGCGTCGGGCTCGATGCGACCCTGCACATCGACGTCGAGCGGGCGAAGGAGCAGATGGACGGAGCGCGGGTCTTCGTCCTGAACTCTCCCGCGAATCCGACCGGCGCGGTCGAGAGCGAGGAGTCGATCCGCGCCCTCGTCGAGTACGCGAACGATCATAAGGTCACGGTCGTCTCCGACGAGGTCTACGAGCACTTCGTCTACGAGAAAGAGCACGTTAGCGCGGCCCGGTTCGGCGAGGACGTCATCACCGTCAACGCCGCGAGCAAGACCTATGCCATGACCGGGTGGCGGGTCGGCTACCTCGCGGCGCCCGAGGACTACATCCCGGAGTTCCTCAAGGTGCACCAATACGCCCAGGCGTGCGCGACCTCGATCTCGCAGTATGCCGCGCTCGCCGCATACACCGGCGACCAGGAGCCGGTCGTGCGGATGCGGAGTGAGTACCGCGCCCGGCGCGACCTCCTCTACGACGGGCTGACCGGTCTCGGGTTCGATTTCCCCCGGCCGGAGGGCGCGTTCTATATGTTCGTCCCGATGGGGCGAAACCTTATCGCGAAGGCCATCGATGCGGGCGTCATCATCGTGCCGGGTTCGGCGTTCGGTTCGAGGGCACCCGAGCACGCGCGCTTCAGCTACGCAACCTCCCGGGGGAACCTCTCCCGTGCGGTCGAGCGTCTCGGAAAACTGATGGAGTGAGAGAGAAATGGTGAAAGAACTACTCAGGAGACTCTCGGACGCCCACGGCGTTTCGAGCAGTGAAGGAAACATCAGGGATATCGTCAGGGCGGAACTTGCAGGTGTCGTCGACGAGTTCCGCGAGGACACGATGGGGAACCTGGTCGCCGTCAAGCGCGGCGACGACTTCTCGATCATGCTCGCCGCCCACATGGACGAGATCGGCCTGATGGTGCAGTACATCGATGAGAAGGGGTTCATCCGGGTCGTCCCTATCGGGGGATGGTTCGGGCCGGTGCTCTACTGTCAGCGGGTGGTCCTGCACGGGAAGAACGGCCCGGTCACGGGCGTCCTCGGCGCAAAGCCCCCTCACGTCATGAAGGAAGAGGAGCGCAAGAAGGAGATCAAGATCGAGAATATGTTCGTCGACGTGGGCGCGACGAGCGAGGAGGAGGTGAAGGGTCTCGGGATCGAGATCGGCACCCCGATCACCATCGACCGCGAGTTCACGGAACTCGCCGGCACCCGCGTCACGGGCAAAGCGCTCGATAACCGGGTCGGCGTCGCGATGCTCATCCGGGCGCTGCAGCAGGCGAAGTCGCCTCACACGCTCTACGCCGTCTTCACCGTCCAGGAGGAACTGGGGCTCAAAGGCGCAAAGGTGAGCGCCTACTCCCTGGACCCCGACTGCGCTATCGCGACCGACGTCACCATCCCCGGCGACCATCCCGGGATCGAGAAGAAGGACGCGAGCGTCGAGATGGGCAAGGGCCCGGTCCTGGTTCTCGTCAGCGCGAGCGGCCGCGGGCTGATGGCCGATCCGAGGATGACCGCGTGGCTCCGCGAGACCGCGGAGAAGAACGAGATCCCCTGCCAGCTCGAGGTCGGCACCGGCGGCAACACCGACGCGACGATCATCCACCTGGAGCGGGGCGGTATCCCGAGCATCCCGTTCTCGATCCCGGCCCGCTATATCCACTCCCCGGTCGAGGTGGTCGATACCGCCGATATCGAGGCGGGGGTCCGGCTCCTCGTCGAGGCGCTGAAGAGCAAACCAGTGCTCTGAAGAACCCTCTTTTTTGTTCAGGAGATCATACCGGTGTCTCCTCCGTCGGCAACAGCGCAATCGAAGGAAGTGTCACGTTGCGACCATGGGACGATCGTCGTGGGGGGACGACGGCACGGGCGCGCTCGCTGATGTGGCAGAACCACGCTGGTGAGTCTGAAGAATCGGTGTGCCCGGGAGGCGGGATCGTGTCCAGGGTGCATTTCGGCCCATGGGTGCAGCATTTTTTGTGTTCGCAGGCCTTAACCGCCTTGGCCTGTGAACCTGCTGCATCATGGTGATGCACCTTCTGGTTTGATCCCTCTCCCTGGCAAGGCCCCCATGGATCTCGAAGGTTATAGTTCTTGTCCGACCATGAGAATAACAATTGTTCGCCGCTCCCCTCATTCCTCGACGAAGATGACCGTGACCGGGCACGAATCGGCGGCTTCTACGGCGCAGTCGGCGAGGTCGTCGGGCACCTCCCCCTCCGCGGTGTTGCCGTCGACCCGGTACTGTTCCGTGACCGAGCTCAGGTCATCGGCTGGATCCTGTTCGAAAACGTCCGGACAGAGCGTCCAGCACGACTCGCAGCTGATGCATCCCGCCCTGTCGATGGTAACTTTCACCACACTCCATACCTCCTCTGGATCTCCGGAAGGGCGCTCTTCCCTGTTAAACGTGACGGAAGCGGATGGCCCGTATGATTCCGGGGTGGAGAAAGTATATCATTTTCCGGGCCAAATAAGAGAGGAATCATGCAGAATGCAGCCTGGATCACCCTGTTCTTTGCCGGGCTCCTCGAGGCCGGCTGGGCGCTCGGCCTCAAGTATACCGAAGGGTTCACGAAGGTTGGGCCGTCGGTGGCGACCATCATCCTGATGGTCGGGAGTTTTTATCTCCTCTCGCGGTCGCTCACCACCCTCCCGATCGGGACGGCGTATGCTGTCTGGACGGGTATCGGGGCGGTCGGGACGGTCATCGCCGGGATCGCCTTCTTCGGCGAGTCAAGGAGCATCCTCCGCCTCCTCTGCATCTTCCTGATCGTAGCGGGAATCGTGGGGCTGAAGTTCTGTTCGGATGCGTGAGGGAGGCCCGTGTGCCGGGGGTATCCCCTTCAATCACGCATCCCCGAGGATTCGGGCGCCTATCTCGCCGTCCAGTGCATCGAGGAACGCGACGAGGAACGCGTGCCTCTCCCGCGCGATCTCCCGGGCGCTCTCCGTGTACATACGGCTTTTGAGGTTGAGCAGTTTGTCATAGAAGTGGCGGGTTGCATCCTCGATGCCGCGCCCCTGCTCCCCGGCCTGCATGAATGTCCTCACGATCCCGACCGCGCCCATCGCGTCAAGGTTGTCCGCGTCGGAGAGCACCCGGGCTTCAAGGGTCTCGGGAGCGATGCCTGAGGAGTAGCGGTGCGCACGGATGGCGTGGACGATGCCCGGGATGCACTCAGCCGGGTAGCGGACGGACTCAAGATACGCCGCCGCCATCCGTGCTCCCTCTTCTTCGTGAGGGGTGCCCGTCTCCTCTTCGAGCGGCCGGGCGATGTCGTGGAAGAGGGCGGCCGGGATGAGGATCGCCATATCCACTCCTTCGTGAGCACCAAGGTCTTCGCAGAGGCGCATGACTCGGAGGGTGTGGTCGAACCCGTGGGCGCCGGATTCCGGGAGCGCCGCCCGGACGTGGTCGAGCATTGCGGCGGTCTCTTCGTTCATAATAGAGCTCTGTCGTATTGAGGCAGAAACCTATCCTTTGGCGGATGCAGATATGGATGCCGGATCCTGCTCGCGTGTTCGATATGTGCATTCCGGCCGATGAAGTTCTGTCTGGATTGCGCGGATGCACCCCGGCTCCCGGTCCATGCCCCGGCTGTCGGTGAGCAGGACCCGGTGCAGGTCGCAGACGAGGGCGGTATCAAGTCACCAGGCCTTGAGAGACTTCATCGCGGTGCGCACGAAAGCCTCCCGGTAGTTGATGATCTCCTGGATATCGGCAAGGGCCCTGCCGCTGATCGGCTCCTTTGGATCTGCCTCGAACCGCAGGACATCCTCAAGCGATGCCTGGGGCCCTTCGATCCTCGAGGACGGCCCCGCCTTCTGTGTCAGGAGTGGGGAGAGCAGGAGCCCGGAGTTCGGGACCGCCGGGAGGATGCCGCACACACCTTGTACCTATATGTGAAACAATCACCCACGTTGAGACGTGAGTGAATGCGGTTCATTCTGCATGCTGTTCATCTCTGACCGTCCGCGGACGTCGGGGAGGATAACTGAATGTGTGAAGACTCATATGCCAATCAGCTGCGAGAGATTGCCCTCGATATGGGTGCGGATCTCTTCGGGGTGGCCGATGTGCGTCGTTTCCAGGATCCGGAATATGCCGGTAACAACCCCCGGAATTTCATGGACAATGCACGCTCGGTGATCGTACTCAGCGTGGCGGTCTCGCGAGTCTCGATCGAAAACCTGCTGAGAGGCAGGCCTGAGTATACAAACACCCTGATGGCAGGCATGGCGACGCCCTGGATCATTGTATTTCGATTGGCGCGGCTCATCGAGAAAGAGGGATATAAAGCCACGATCGTCCCTACGGAAGGGAGTGAGTTCGGATACTGGTACGCAAACCGAAAACGCTCATGGCGGATATGCCTATTAAATACGTAGCGTACTGCGCGGGTCTCGGGAACTACGGAATTAACCATCTCCTGATCACGGATGAGTTCGGACCCCGTATCTGCATGACCGCCATCGTCACGGACGCACTACTCAAGGGACCGGAGAGTCCCCTGCGGCCTCTCCAACGAGGACTGCAAAAACTGTTATGAGATGTGTCGAGGCCTGTCCGGCTGCGGCATTTACCGTCGATGGAGAGATCTATCGGGAGAGGTGCGCCGAGTATATGTTTCACACGCTCGGGGGCTTCGATGTGGCCTCTGCCTCAAGGTATGCCCCAAGTGAGGGATGGAAACCATTTGCGGGGCAGACCCCTATCCTCCGGGTGAACCGGTATTCTCTCTGTTCAGGCCCTCTTGAGATCCTCCCGCGAACCCCACCACCAGGCCCACGAACCCGGAGGCGAACGGCGCAACCGCACGGTCGAACCCTGACTCTACCAGCATATCGCGGAACTCTGAAACGGTGGTGAACGATGGCATATTCGCCTCCCGTTGCGCGATCATTCCCCGGACAACGTTGTCGGAAGCTCCTC
>JAQVVW010000083.1:0-407 GCA_028698765.1 Methanoculleus sp.
AGACCCGGCACTTCGTGGAAGGGCGCGGGATCACCACCTCCGCCCGCAGCAAGGAAGAGGCGCAGGACTACCGCTACTTCCCCGACCCGGACCTCCCGCCGCTCCGGGTCGCGGGATGGGTCGAGGCGATCGATCTCCCCGAACTTCCTGTCGCCCGGAAGAACCGGTTCATGACGCAGTACGGCATATCGCTCAACCACGCCCGGACGCTGACCGGCGACCCGAAACTCGCCGACTTCTATGAGGCGGTCGCTCACGTCGACCCCGCCCTCGCCGCCACATGGGTGGCCGACACGCTTCTCGGGGAACTCAACTACCGCGAGATGAGCATCGCCGCCGTCCCGGCCGAGCGCATCGCGGAACTCATCGCGCTCCTGCGGTCGGAGACGATCACCGATGCGGCCGGC
>JAQVVW010000083.1:417-6553 GCA_028698765.1 Methanoculleus sp.
TCTGCGGGAGATGCTCGATGCCTGCGCCGCCGGCAAGCCCTGCGAACCTCCCGCCGCGATCGTGGAGCGCGAAGGGCTCACCAGGGCCACAGAAGGCGAGTTCACGCAGGTCGTCGAGAAGGTGGTCGCCGCGAACCCACAGGCCGTGGAGGACTACCGGGCCGGCAAGAAGGGGGCCCTGAACTTCCTCGTGGGGCAGGTGATGAGAGAGACCCGCGGGCGGGCTGACCCGCGGGAACTCGGCCGCATCGTATCCGAATACATTGACACAGGCGGGGTGTAATCCGCAGTGCATCTGATCATCGCAGAGAAGAACATCTCGGCAAACCGGATCGCGCAGATCCTCGCCGGCAGCGAGAAAGTGAGAGCGACGAAGGACGGAAGCGTATCCACCTACTCCTTCGACACGAAGACGGTGGTCGGCCTCAAAGGGCACGTCGTGGAGGTGGACTTCGAGCCCGGCTACACGAACTGGCGAAGCGAGATCCATACACCGCGAAGCCTCATCGACGCGGGGATCATCAAGAAGCCGACCGAGAAGAAGATCGTCAACCTCATCCAGAAACTCTCGAAGAAGGCTGACCTCGTCACGATTGCCACCGATTACGATACGGAAGGAGAACTGATCGGGAAAGAGGCCTACGAACTCGTCCGTGCGGTGAACCCCGGCGTCAGGATCAACCGGGCCCGGTTCTCCGCGATAACTCCGGCGGAGATCCGCTCCGCCTTCGAGAACCTGACCGACCTCGACTTCGACCTCGCGGCTGCCGGCGAGGCACGCCAGGCGGTCGACCTGATGTGGGGCGCGTCGCTGACCCGGTTCATCAGCCTCGCGGCACGGCGGGGCGGCACGAACATCCTCTCCGTCGGCCGGGTCCAGAGCCCGACGCTCGCCATGATCGTCGAACGGGAGCGCGAGATCGAGAAGTTCGTCCCCCAGACCTACTGGATGCTCTCGCTCGACACCGAGAAGGACGGTGTAGCGATCGAGGCGCGGCATACCGCCGGGCGGTTCACCGACCACGAAGCGGCCCTCGCCGCCGAGGCGGGGACAAAGGAGCCGCTCGTCGTCACGGACGTGAAAGAGGGGCAGAAGACCGACCGGGCTCCGACGCCGTTCGACACCACGACGTTCATCGTCGCGGCGAGCCGCCTCGGGCTCTCGGCGGCGAACGCGATGCGGATCGCCGAAGACCTCTACATGAACGGGTACATCTCCTACCCGAGGACCGACAACACGGTCTACCCGAAGTCGCTGAACCTGGACGGGATCCTCGATACGCTCAAAGGAGGTGCGTTCGATAAGGACGTCGCCTGGGTGCGGCAGAACCGGCGGCCGGTCCCGACCCGGGGCAAGAAGGAGAGTACCGACCACCCGCCGATCCACCCGGCGGGGGCGGCGACCCGCGAAGCGCTCGGGCAGGACCGGTGGAAGGTCTATGAACTCGTCGTGCGGAGGTTCCTCGCGACCCTCTCCCCCGACGCGAACTGGGCGACCACGCGATGCACCTTCGATGCCTCCGGCGAGTCCTACAAGGCCACGGGCGGCAGGCTCCTCTACGCCGGGTGGCGCCAGGTCTACCCCTACTCGGAGGCGAAGGAGAACATCCTTCCGGAACTCGCCCAGGGCGAGCAACTGCCGATCAAGAAGGTGAGCCTCGAAGAGAAGGAGACGCAGCCACCGGCGCGCTACTCACAGAGCAGGCTCATCCAGGTGATGGAGGAACTCGGCCTCGGAACGAAGAGCACCCGGCACGAGGTGATCGGCAAACTCGTCTCCCGCCGCTACGTGGAGGGTAACCCGCTCCGCCCGACCCTCGTCGGCCGGGCGGTCATCGACGCGCTCGACAACCACGCCGGGACGATCACCGAACCAGAGATGACCCAGACGCTTGAGGAGCACATGCAACTCATCAAGCAGAGCCAGCGCTCTCGCGACGACGTCGTCACCGAGTCACGCGAGATGTTGCATAAGGTCTTCGACAACCTCGAGGCGCACGAGTCGGAGATCGGTAGCGAGATCATGGAGCAGACCGCCGAGGAGCATACCGTCGGCCCCTGCCCCGCCTGCGGCCACGATCTCCGGATCCGGCACATCGGCGTCTCCCAGTTCATCGGGTGCACCGGCTACCCCGAGTGCCGGTTCAACATCAGCCTGCCCGGCAGCACCTGGGGCAAGGCGATCCGGGTCGAAGCGACGTGTCCGGAGCACAACCTCTCCCACGTCCGCCTGATCAGGAAGGGCGCACGCCCCTGGGACATCGGCTGTCCGCTCTGCAGTCATATCACCTCGAACGTCGAGGCGCTCCGGATGGTGCCCTCGATGACCGACGACCTCATGCGCCGCCTGCACGCGCACCACATCTACACGGTCTCCGAGATCGCGGGCATGCAGCCTGAAGATCTCGCGAAGACTGTCGGCGCCGGGACGAGCGAGGCGGCGCAGCTCACGAAAGAGGCGGAGGATGCCCTTGAGGTTCTCCGCCGTCGTTCGGAACTCAGGAAATTCGTCAGAAAGATCGTCCCGCCGAGGAAGGGGCGGAGCCACGCGAAGATCATCAAGAACCTCCTCGAACAGGGGATCGGCGATATCCATGCGCTCTCGCTGGCCGACGTTGCGGCGATCAAGAAGGCCGGGATACCTGAGACCACCGGAACCGAACTCCTGGACGCGGCCCGCGGGCTCTGCAACGAGCGCGCCCTCCGGGAGGCCGGGGTTCCCGCGATCAGCCTGAAGAAGTACCAGGCAGGCGGCGTCTCGAGTCCCGACGACCTCTGCTACCTCCCCATCCCCTACCTTGCAAGCAAAACCGGCATTAATCCAGAGACCGTACATAAACATGTGGATCTGGTCTGTAGACACCTCGGGCGCCGCACGCCCCAGAAGATCTCCAAAGCGATGTTTGAGCGCGGACGAAACGAACTCCTGGAGATCCCCGGGCTCGGTGAAGCGACCGTGGACAGGCTCTACCTTGCAGGCATCTATGACGCCGCTACGCTCCGTGAAGCCAATCCAGATGAGATCGCTACCATCACCGGCATCCCGAAGACCAGGCTCCACGACTACATCGGCCACCTGAAGTGACACCATGCATGCGAACTGGAAGACCTGGGCACACGTAACGAAACTTGACCCCGATAAACGCCTCCCCGAGGGAGCCGTCGAGGAGATCGCGACGAGCGGAACCGACGCCCTGATGCTCTCGGGCACGCTGAACGTGACGCAGGAGAACCTCCATGAACTCCTGGATCTGGTCTCCTCCTACGGGCTGCCGCTGGTAGTGGAACCGGCGAGCCCCGACTGCGCCATCTTTGAGGAGGGGATCGACCACCTCTTCGTGCCGAGCGTGATGAACGCAAACGACGTCCGCTGGATCGTCGGGAAGCACTATGCCTGGCTGCACCAGGCGAGCAGCATCGACTGGGAGATGGTGGTGCCCGAGGCCTACATCGTCCTCAACCCGAACTCGGCCGTCGGCCGGGTGACGGGGGCGAACTGCGCACTCTCGGGGGAGGACGTGGCCGCGTTCGTGGAAGTGGCGGATCGCTACTTCCGGTTTCCAATCGTCTACATCGAGTACAGCGGAACCTACGGGGATCCCGCAATCGTGAAGGCGGCGGCCGAGGCTGTCGAGCACGCCACCCTCTACTACGGCGGCGGGATCCGTTCGGCCGAGCAGGCGGCGGAGATGGGCCGTTATGCCGATACGATCGTCGTGGGGAACGCCGTCTACGAGGAAGGGATCGACGTGCTCCGGGCGACGGTCCGGGCGGTACAGTGAGGTATGCCTGAGATCTCGATCGTCCTGGTCGAACCCCTCTACGAGGGGAACGTCGGGTTTACCGCCCGGGTGATGAAGAACTTCGGATTTACCCGGCTGGTTCTCGTCAACCCCTGCACGCTCGGCGACGACGCGATCATGCGCGCCTCCCACGCCCGCGACGTCCTCGACGGCGCCCGGCGGATGGCGATCGAGGAGGTCTACCGGGAGTTCGACTTCGTGGTCGCGACGACCGGCGAGGTGAGCAAGTCGGTCTGCACCCCGATGCGGATGCCCTACTACGCGCCGGCCGAGGTCAGGGAGATCGTCGGCGATATCGACGGGACGGTCGCGATCCTCTTCGGGCGGGAGAACTGGGGGCTTGCGAATACCGAACTCAAACGGGCAAACCTCATCTGCACCATCCCGACCTCGGAGATCTACCCGATCCTCAACCTCTCCCACGCGGTGGGCATCCTCTGCTACGAGCTCGCGAACCTGCCGCGCGGGACCTACCCCCTTGCGGGGCAGGTCGAGATGGATTCACTCTACCGGCACATCAGCGCCTTCCTCGACCGGGTCGACCACCCGGACTTCAAGCGGGAGAATACGATGACCCTGATCCGCCGCATACTCGGTCGAACGAAACTGACGATCCGCGAAGCGAGCACGCTTCACGGGTTGATGCGCCGGACGGAGTGGCACCTCGAAAACAAAGAATAGGTTACGGGAGAGATTTATTAGAATGATTCTTGTCGACTGGCAGATAGAAGATCGGATCAGGCGCGGGCATATCCAGGTAGATCCTTTCGATCCCGCCCTGATCCAGCCAAACTCCCTGGATATCAGGCTCGGTTCGCACTTTGTCTGGTACGTCCCGGGAGAGACGGTGATCGACCCCTACGACAGAGAGACCGTCTGCGCTGAGACCGAAGAGATGGTGGCCGACTCGATCGTCCTTGCTCCGGGACGGTTCCTCCTTGCTGAGACCCTGGAGTCGATCGCGCTCCCCGACGACGTCGTGGCGAGCATCGAGGGGAAGAGCAGCATCGCGCGCCTCGGGGTCGAACTCCACCAGACGGGGGGCTGGATCGACGCGGGGTTCCGGGGGACGATCACGCTCGAGATGTGCAACGTGAACTCCCGGCCGGTCAAGGTCTACGCGGGGATGCCGATCGGGCAGCTGGTCTTCTATCGCACGGATCGCGCCGCGCGTCCCTACAACATGAAGCAGGACGCGAAATACATGGACCAGCGGCAGGCGACCCTCTCCCGCTACCACGAGAATGCGCGCCGCGCACAGGAGTGATGCCGGGAATCCGGCAGGATCGGCAGCCCGGGGCGCGTGCTCCTTCTCCCCCGAGCGTCATGCACTATATAGCAGGAAAACAGATATTGAACGATTCAACTGGGGATACCAATGCGACTTCTTCTGATTCACTCTGATCATATCGAATACGAGGCCCGGAAGAAGACGAAGGTCGCCGAAGAGGACGCCGTCCCAAAGGACGCCCTCGATGAGGCGCTCGCCGTCTTCTGCGCGGTTGAGTCTGTCGACGAGGAGAACATCGAGGATGCCGTCAGGCAGGCGGCAAACGAGATCGTTACCACCGCCCGGCAGCTCGGCACCACCAATATCATGATCTACCCCTATGCTCACCTCTCCTCCGATCTTGCATCGCCGGATGCGGCGGTGAGCGTCCTTAAGGGCATCGAGGGGGCTCTCAACGGGGAGGGCGGCTTTGTTGTGAAACGGGCGCCGTTCGGCTGGTACAAGGCCTTCTCGCTCTCCTGCAAGGGCCACCCGCTCTCGGAACTCTCCCGGACGATTGTGCCGGGCGATGGGGCAGCGACCGCACCTAAAAAGGAGATCGAGCACGAGTTCTTCGTCTTCACCCCCGAGGGGGAGCGCAAAGACGTGGCCGACTACGTGAACGAGAATACGCCCTTCGCCTCCCTGATCAGGAAAGAGCTCGGGTATCCGGGGCAGGAAGGAGTCGAGCCGGTCCACGTGGACCTGATGCGTGCGAAAGAACTCGTAGAGTACGAGCCGCGCTCGGACGTCGGGAACCTCCGCTGGATGCCACGGGGCAAACTCATCCGGGACCTCCTCGGAGATTATGTCCTTGCACAGGTGCTCGACTACGGCGGGATGCCGGTGGAGACCCCGGTGATGTATGACCTCGGCGACAAGGCGATCGCGGAGCACGCCGCCAAGTTCGGCGAACGGCAGTACCG
The DNA here is from genome assembly GCA_028698765.1 of Methanoculleus sp. Next base: position 6,417 of record JAQVVW010000083.1, read on the forward strand.
GTTCAAGAGCGGCAACCGCGATATGATGCTCCGGTTCGCGGCGTGTTTCGGCATGTTCTGCACCATGCATGATATGCACATCTCGCCGAACACCCTCCCGCTGAAACTCTACGAGCTCTCGACCTACTCGTTCCGGC
>JAQVVW010000084.1 GCA_028698765.1 Methanoculleus sp.
CGGATCTATCCTGATGGACATCAACGAGGAGTGGGTCACCGGCAGAAGATATTTGACGATGGAGAAGGAATGATCAGACAAGGAGACAGGGCTCAGGCAAATTACAGAAAATCTGAGACGTTACCTCCCTACCGGTTATATCCGTCAAGGTACAAAATGGTACTGAAAACTCCCCGACCGCGAACTGCCTTTGCGGGAGCGGGATGTGAGGCGCATGATCTACATCGTACCAAAACCGACCGATACGCCGGACGACAACTCGACCGGCACTGTTATGCGGGAACTGGAGAGAGCCGACGCCCGATACGGGGTTCTCGATCTCGGTGAAGTCGACCCCCTCGATTCGGGGCTTGAGAACGAGCTGATATGGGTCTGCGGCATCCGGCAGGACGGACACCAGTTCGAGACGTTAAACGTCCTCTCGCTCAATAACCGGGTGATCAACACACCTGCAAGCATTGTTGCCTGCGCATCCAAGGTGATGACGACGGGACTCCTCCTGGCAAACAATGTGAGGACGCCGGATACGGCCTACACTCAGTCCGAGCGGCAGGCGCGGGAGTTCCTTGTGCGGCACGGAAAAATCGTCTACAAACCGCTCTACGGGTATGACGGAAACGGTATCCGGCTGGTGGCGGAGCCCGGGGAACTCGGGCCGGGGCCCTGGTACCTGCAGGAGTACGTGAAGAACGATCGGGACTTCCGCGTCTTTGTCCTCGGCGGCGAGGCCGTCGGCGCGATAGCCCGGGTCTCCGATACCCTGATGCACAACATCCACCAGGGCGGGATCGGGATGCCGGTCGCGATCGACGAGGAGATGCGCTCCACTGCCGAGGCGGCGGCGGCGGCGATCGGGATCGACTACTGCGGGGTCGATCTCCTCCTCGATCGCGAGGGTTATACTGTCCTCGAGGTGAACGGGACGCCGAACTGGCACTGTATGGCGGCACCCATCCCGAACCTGCTCGCTCGATACCTCATCGAGCGCGAGCGCGAGATGCGTGCCTGAAGGAGAGGGGGCCTTTGGTCCCGGCACCGTATCGGGGGTACGGTGCGCGGATACGGGATCACTGGAGATACTCTATCTCTTTCAAGGTCTTCTCGGCGAGTTCCTTCATCCGGGCGGAGATCCGGCCCGACGACGAGAACTCCACGTCCTTCATGGCGTTCGCAATCTCCGTGCCGAGGACGAATATTGCGTATTTATGTTCCATTTTGCTCTTATGCACCTGAGAAGGCTCTATCTTCAATGCGTAGTATTGCGAAAATTTCAAGTCCGGGTTCTGCAACTCAAAAAAGTCTTTAATCTCGGTAAGGATCCCATGTAAGGCTATCAACTCTTCCTTGTGCATATTCACTCCCAGAGATAAAAATAGTGAATATAAATATATATAAATTTGCACCGGGGATAATCGTTATCCTATCTTAATGAGTCTGATGGAGAGCGGGCGCTTTATTATACCTTTAAAATCCCGGGCAGCCACGAACTCGAGGTCTCTGCCCCCGAACTGATCGAGGAGTTTCTGGTCGATGATACGATCGACGACAACCCCCTCGACGTCGCCGTTCAGGTTCTGGAGCGCGCCCTCGACGTCGGTTGCGTTGGATTCCAGGAGGACGGTGTAGTCCGGTGAGAGGAACCGCGCAATCTTCTTGTCCCGGATGTCGGCCATGTGCTCCCCAAGCGTCGAGGGGGGCTTCTGGCCCCCTTCTGAGCGCGGCTGCTGCTCGTCCTCTTCCGGATCGGCGGGAGCCCGAACCGCGGTAGGGGCCGCCTTCCCGGGCCGCTCGCTCTTCTCCTCGGCGGGAGGCTGGTCGATGATCCCCACCGCAGGCACTTTGTTCCGGAGCGCCTTGACGATCTCCTTGCGGCTCATCTCCTCGACGCTCTTACCCCGGGGACTGTAGGCCACAAAGTCGATCTCGGCGACCTGGAGGAGTTCGCGAAGGATCAGTTCTCCGCCCCGGTCGCCGTCGAGCAGGGTCGTCGCGGTCTTCTCCGAACAGAGGTCGACGATGATGCGTGGGACGTTGGTTCCTTCGACCGCAACGGTGTTCTTGATCCCGTAGCGGAGCAGGTTGATGACGTCTGCCCGTCCTTCGACGAGGATGATGGCGTCGGAGTCCATGGCGTTCGGCCCCGCGTGCACCCTCTCTTCGCCGAGGTACTCGAGTTTCTCGATCCGGATCGTCTCTCTGACCTCGTCAAGGAGATCGTCGCTGCTGATGGAGCCTTCGTCGAAGTCCTCAAGGAGGAGTTCTTTGGCGCGCTCGATGATCCTGCGCCGCTTGGTCACCCTGATATCCTCGATGCGGTCGACCTTCACGTGCGCCGTGCACGGGCCGACCCGATCGATCGTCTCGAGCGACGAAGCGAGGAGCGCGGTCTCCGCCCGGTCGAGTGAAGACGAGATGAGTATCTCGCCTTTTGTCTCTCCTCGTTTCGTGATGATCTGAACATCGATCCGGCCGACGCGGCCGGTTCTCTGTAAATCGCGCAGGTCGAGGTCTTCGCCGAGCAACCCTTCGGTCTGGCCGAAGATGGCGCCCACTACGTCGGGTTTATCTACCACCCCCTCGATCTGCAAGATAAGATGAATAAGATACTTTGTGGTATCCGGTGAATACATGGAGTTTTGCCTCCTTCTGTATGGATAAGTCTGATGCCGTATTCGCACGGATTCTGGTCTGCGCGGACGTACGGTTAATCATATATCTAGGGTGCAATTACTTAAATCAGATGGCGGGTTCGGCGCAAGTTTTTTTAAATGATGAATCCAGACCTATGCTCCTGGTGGAGAGCATTTTGCCGCGCCGTCCTGTATCGCTCGTTCACGGCAAAAGCCGTTCTGTTCAGGATATCTCGTTTTTCCCCGTCTGCATCTGCTCAGGTCGCGGCGGCGTTCAGGCACGCGAGAGCATGAGATTGTGATATGCCGGCGATTGCCACGGTCTTTGAAGAAGACGTGTGTCCGGTGATGATCTCCACATCGGCGCGGGGCACGCCGAACGTCTCCGCGAGGAGGTCGGTGATCGCGCGATTCGCTTTTCCACCGACGGCGCTGGCCGCTATCTGGCACTTGATGCTCCGCCGCCATTCGTTGTAGCCGGCGGGGAACGCGGAGCGTTTTGCACCCGCCGTGACGTCGAGCGTGACAGTCACCCCGTGCGGGGTCTCGGCGACGGCGTCGGCATAGAGTTCCATGAGAAAAGTCCTCGTAAAGGGATGTCGCCCGACACTAACGATCGGTGTTCACAGGTGGCTTCTGCCGTTCCTCACCCGATCGAACCCATATGCCGGGCGTGCCTGTCGCGCACCTGGGTTGTCCCGCGGATCATGTCCGGGCGTCTCGCCAGATGATCACCCGGGGACCTATAAGGTGCGCTTTATCGGCTTTATATTATTTATTTTCCCTGGATAAATATCCTTGCCCGGGGTACCACGCCGCACAGGTTTCCCGGAGATCGCCGTGGACGTAGGCCCGCGTTCCCCCGACGATCACCACTTCCGGGAAGACCGCGTCGAGCCCCTCGAACGGCGACCAGCCGCACTTTGCGTGGAGATGCGAGGCGTCGATCCGGGTGATCTCGTCCGGGTAGAGGGCGTAGTCTGCCCGGTCGCCCGGCTCGAATCCCGCGCGCGGGATGCCGAGGATGGCTGCAGGTCTCCACGACGCCTTCTCGATCACCGAGGCAAGGGTGATCCGTCCTCGCTGCACCGCCGCCATCAGGAGCGGCACCATCGTCTCGACCCCCGGGATGCCGGAGGGCGCGGTCCCGAAGGGCACTCCCTTCTCGTGGAGCGTGTGCGGGGCGTGATCGGAAGCGACGACGTCTATCCTCTCCCAGCACGACCATAGATCGCGCCGGGTCTCCTCGTCCCTGAGGGGGGGGTTCACCCGGGCTCTGGTCTCGTCCGGATCGAAGGTCCCGCGCGAGAGGAAGAGGTGGTGCGGCGTCACCTCCACCGTGCCGCGTGCGGCCCTGACTGAGGCGGCGGTGCTGAGGTGGCAGAAGTGGAGCCGCAGCCCTGCCGGGGCGAGGCCGGCGATCGCTTCCACCGCCCGGGCCTCTCCCTCGCCGGGGCGGGCGCGGTCGTGGTCGGCGAGCGTCGCCGGTGCCCGGCCGCTGACCTCCTCGGCGTGGACGGTCGCGACCCCCCCGAGGGCGTGGATGCGGTCAAACATCCCTTTAAGCGTCTTTGCATCAAGCCCCTCGCCGTAACTCGACGGAGCGGCGAAGGTCTCCCCGAACGCCATCGCGCCGGCTTCCCACATCCCGTCGAGATCTGCCCTTGGCACGACGCCCGCGTTCACCGCGAACCCGCATACGGCCTCTTCCTCCGCCTCGCGGATGCGCGCCCGGAGGAGTTCGGGCGTGGTCAGGGGAGGGACGGTGTTCGGCTGGTCGACGACGACCGTCACCCCGCCGGCGACCGCGCTCGTCGTCCCCGTCTGCCAGTCTTCCTTCTCTCTCTGCGCCCCTCCCCGCATGTGGACGTGCATGTCGACCGCTCCCGGGAGGCAGGTGTACCCGGTGCAGTCGATCGTCTCGCCGGCACGCACCGCGGCCCCGACATGCCGGACGATACCGTCGGCGACGACGATATCGGCGCACCTCCCTGTCGGGAGCGTCACGTTCCGGAGCACCAGGTCGGCGGTCATCGGCGGCACGTCTCCAGGTCGTCCCGGGTCACGTAGTAGACCCCGACCATGCACGCGGGATGGTAGCGCGTCTTCGACTCCCGGAGCCCGGCGACGCCCATATCGCACTCCCGGTTGACGTAGCGGTAGCGGTCCCGGAGCCCGGCCGCCGTCCCGGTCGTGATCACCTTGTAGATGTTTTTGTAGGCATCGGGAAGGGCTTTCTCGAAGTGGACGACCGCCATCGATTCGTTGACCGGCCCGACGATCGATATCGCCCCGATGGTGCCGCTGATCCTGACGATCCAGCCTTCGAGCCCGGTGGCGAAGAAGTTGTTCGCGGCAAAGAGGATGGCGTCTTTTTCGTAAGCGAGGAGGGGTTCGGAGTCGCAGTCCCGCCACTCGCACCAGACGACCAGGAACTCCCAGACCTCCTCGATGTTCTCCTCTGTGATCTTCTCGACGGTGTACGCGTATTCCCGCTCGAACCGGTTGACCTGGCGGCGGACGGTGGCGTAGTCCTTCCCGGCGAGTTCGGCGAGGTCTTCCGTCCGGTAGATGTAGTCGAAGAAGTCCCGTTTCTCGTGGAGCGGGAGGTCAGGGTAGGCCTCCCGGAGCCACTCCTCGTTTGCCGGGTCGAGGACCCAGAGGGGCGTCTTGCTCCCCTCCCGGAGCGCGAGGTCGATGACGTCATCGAGGAGATCCGGGTTTCTCGGGCCGATCGGCATCCTGAACGCCGTCACGCCGTCGATGGTGCTCGATAGGATGATCGAACCTTCGACCTCCGCGAAGCGGTAGTCCGCGTAGTGGTTCCAGCAGACCATGTTCGCGAACGTGTTGTCGCTGTGCACCTGGGGGTATTGCCGGTAATGTCGCGAGAAGAGGTCGCGATCGTCCAGTCTCACGGGTTTGAAGTCGGCAAATCTCAGCATCTCTCACCAGTCTTGTGGATACCACCGCATGGGTGTATGCTCTTCCATCTTCCGAAACCCGAGCGCGGTGTAGAACGGCTCCGTTCCGGGTTCGGCGACGAGGGCGACCCAGGCGACACCTTTAGCCGTACAGTAATCGAGCAGTGCAGATAAGATCATCGTTCCGATGCCGCGGCCGCGGTACCCGGGGAGGACGACCAGGTCCTGGACGTAGCCATCTGAGATCCCGTCCGATATCACCCTGCCCATACCGACCGCTCTGCCGGTCGCCCGGTCGACGGCGACGGCAAAGGCAAAACTCCCAGCGATGAGGGCGGCGAGATGGGCAGGGTCCCATCTCTCGTCCCACCAGCCACCCGCCCGGTAGAGGTCGGCGATCGTCTCCACGTCCCAGACGTGCACCATCCGCACCTCGATCCCCGCCTCGTCCGTCATCGTTTCATGCCTCTCCATATGAGACCGCGCGTATATGGGCCCGGGTTAAAAAAGGGGTATGGTTGCCGGCTAGCAGACACGCGGAACCGGGTCGCCGACCGGCGGTTCGATGAACCGTTCCCCGCCGATGGCGGTGCGCATGACCACGTTCGAGCCTTCGACGACCTCGCCGACGATCGCGGCGTCACGCCCGTAGGGGTGGCTCCGGAGCGCCGCGAGGACGGCCTTTGCATCCTCGGGCGCGACCCCCATCACGACCTTGCCCTCGTTCGCCACCTCGAGGGGGTCGAGGCCGAGCATCCCGGCGGCGCTGCGGACGCTCGCCCGGAAGGGGAGCGCCTCTTCCTCGATGACGACGCCGACGCCGCTCTTTCTCGCCATCTCGTTGATGGCGTTTGCAAACCCGCCTCGGGTCGGGTCTTTCATGGCGTGGATATCCCCGGCCGCGAGCGCCTTCTCGACGAGCGTCCAGAGGGGAGCGACGTCGGAGTGGATCTGGCCGCCGAAGTCGAACCCCTCGCGGTGGGCCATGA
>JAQVVW010000085.1 GCA_028698765.1 Methanoculleus sp.
GATCGACCTGTATGACGGGCTCGTGGCACGCTTCGGGGACATCGAACCGGTAACGCTCGAAGAGGTGATCGGGGAGCTCTCGGGGCTCGCCCGGGGCCGCGGCCGCGATGCGGCTGCCGCCCGCGTGGGCCTTGCGATCGCCCGGCGCTCGACGATCGTCCCGAGCGGGAGTGCCGCGGAGCGTGTGGACGACCGGGTGATCGAGTATGCCCGACGGGAAGGATGCACCGTGGTGACGAATGATCGTCAGCTCCGGAACGCTCTCCTCTGCGAGGGGATCGACGTTGTTTCGATGCGGAGAGGGAGAACGCTGGAACTGATGAGGGGGTAGTTTAAAATGTATTATAAAATGACGCTGGAGGACAAGGTGCGCGTTCCGCCGCACCGCCTCGGGGAAGACCTGGAGAAGGTCATCCTCAACGTACTGCAGGAGCAGCTGGAAGGCAGCATCGCAAAGGAGATCGGCATCTTCATTGCGGTGACGAATATTCTCAACGTCGGCGAGGGGGAGCTGATCCCCGGAGACGGCGCCGTCTACTACGACGTCAGGTTCGAGGCGGCGGTGATCCGCCTGGCACTCCAGGAGGTGATCGAGGGGCAGGTGGTCGAGACGACGAGTTTCGGCGCCTTCGTCAGCCTGGGGCCGATCGACGCCATGCTCCACGTGAGCCAGATATCGGACGAATACATCAGCTACGACGAGAAGAACGGCAGGCTGGTCTGCCAGGACTCGAAGCGATCGATCTCCGTCGGCGACGGTGTCCGGGCCAGGATCGTTGCGCTCTCGCTGAACGAGCGCGAGCCGAGAGAGAGTAAGATCGGCCTCACCATGCGCCAGTCGGGCCTTGGGACCACGACCTGGCTGGAAGAGGAACTCGAAGAGGAGAAGAAGGGGGCGGCATAGGATGGTCGTTCGTAAGAAGGTGGTCAGGGTCTGCCGCGAGTGCCACCGGGTCGTCGAGGGGGAGAACTGCACTATCTGCAGCACGTCGAGCCTGAGCGAGGACTGGGCGGGCTACGTCGTGATCATCGATCCGGAGCGCTCGGAGATCGCGAAGAAGATGAACGTCACCATGGCCGGCAGGTACGCACTGAAGGTCCGCTGATGCTCCGGCTCCCCGAAGCGTGCCGGGGTCTCTTCAAGAGGCCGTTCGGAACCCTTTACGGGAGCATCGGCGAACTCCTCCCACGACTTGAAGGCCGACCGATCTACGCCGTCGGCGATGTGGTGACCCATAACCTCTTGGCCGCAGGGGTCGCCCCGGATATCGCCATCATCGACGGCTACACGATGCGCACGCCCTGCAACCGTTCGCCTCTCCTCCGGGTGAGATGGCTGACGGTGAAGAATCCTCCCGGCACGATCACCGCCGAACTCGAGGACGCGATCGAGGAGGTCGTCAGGGATCCGCCCGGGGTGATCTTCGTCGAGGGCGAGGAGGATCTCGCGGTCATCCCGCTCGTCCTCGCCGCGCCGGATGGGGCCGCCGTCCTTTACGGGCAACCGGAGGAGGGGGTTGTCCTCCGGCTCGTGGACGCGGCGGCGAAGCAGGCGGCCGCGTCCATGCTTGAAGTTTTTGTGCGCGAGTGAGGGGTGCGCCGGTGTCGCCGTCCCTCTACGTCGCCTCGCGTGACGTAAATCGCCTGCAGGTTCGCGATTTTGCCGATCGTATGGATGGTTGCACCGCCTTACGCGAGATACGGTCGTCTTGAAGACAGGGAACGGGAGCACCGGAACGAGCCTGACCTCCCACGGCATCCCAGAGTATAAATAAATCCGTCAACAATATTTTAGGGATATCGATGGACTTCGAAATTACCCGTGATGCGAGGAACGAGTTGTTGAAGAGGAGAGAACTCAAGTTCACTCTCACCTTCGACGGACCGACGCCTTCGCGAAAGAGCATCCAGGAGAAGCTCGCCGCACTGCAGAACAAGGATGAGAATCTCGTCGTGCTCGACCTGGAGAGAACCCGGTTCGGAAAGATGGAACTCTTCGGCCGTGCCCGGATCTATGACGACGAGGAGACCAAGACGTCGACCGAGCGGGAGTACCTGCTCAAGCGCGGCGAGCCGAAGGCGGAGAGCGAGGCATAAGCATGGCAGCCAAGAAGCAGGCTTCGGTCAAGGGCAAGAGATACGAGTGCTACGAAGTCAAGGGTGATACGGCGGTCCTGCAGAAGCGGCACTGCCCCCGGTGCGGCCCCGGCGTGCTGATGGCCGCGCACAAGGATCGGGCGGCCTGCGGCAAGTGCGGCTACACCGAGTTCCAGAAGTAGGTCCTCACCTGGATACACAATACGGACGCGGCATCGGCCGCGGCCGGCCTTTTTCCCGTAACGGAACGATACCTGTTTTATGACGCATGACGACGGCCTGGTGTTGGGGCTTGAAGGAACCGCGTGGAACCTCAGTGCCGCCCTCTTCGGCGACGACCTGGTCTCCCTTCATTCGTCGCCCTACGTCCCGCCGAAGGGCGGGATTCACCCCCGGGAGGCCGCGCAGCACCACGCCTCGGCGATGAAGGAGGTCGTCTCCCGGGTGCTCGCGGAGCCGGAGCGGATCCGGGCGATCGCCTTCTCCCAGGGCCCCGGCCTCGGGCCGTCGCTCCGGACAGTGGCGACCGCCGCGCGCGCCCTCTCGATCGCCCTCGGCGTCCCGCTCGTCGGCGTCAACCACTGCGTGGCGCACGTCGAGATCGGGAGGTGGGCGACGGGATTTGCCGACCCGATCGTCCTGTATGCGAGCGGCGCGAACACGCAGGTGCTCGGTTACCTGAACGGCCGCTACCGGATATTCGGGGAGACGCTGGATATCGGGCTCGGGAACGCACTCGACAAGTTCGCGCGGAGCCACGACCTCCCGCACCCGGGCGGGCCTGCCATCGAGAGGCTTGCGCGGGAGGGGGACTACATCGAACTCCCCTACACGGTGAAGGGGATGGACCTCGCCTTCTCCGGGCTCGTCAGCGCCGCCCAGGAGAGCTGCGCACCGCTTGAGGACGTCTGCTTCGGCCTGCAGGAGACGGCGTTCGCGATGTGCGTCGAGGTGACGGAACGCGCGCTCGCCCACGCAGGCAAGGACGAGGTGCTGCTGGTCGGCGGGGTCGGCGCGAACGGGCGGCTGCAGGAGATGCTCCGGGTGATGTGCGAGGAGCGGGGAGCGGCGTTCGCTGTCCCCGAACGGACCTATCTCGGCGACAACGGTGCGATGATCGCCTATACGGGGAAGATCATGCTGGAGCACGGCGTGACGCTCCCTCTCGACGAGTCGCAGATCCGTCCCGGCTACCGGGCGGACGAGGTGGAGGTCGCGTGGCGGACGGAGCCGGGCGAGATCTTCGCCGCAGCGCCGCACGAGGGGGGCGTCGTCCGCGGCGCGGAGGCGGTCGTGGAGATCGGTGAGGAGGATGTCGTCAAGCGCCGGACGAGCAAGCGCTACCGCTACCCAGGCCTCGACCGGCGGCTGATCGCGGAGCGGACCCGGGCGGAGGCGCGCCTGATCGCGGCGGCGCGACGGGCGGGCGTCCCGACCCCGGTGATCCGCGACATCACCGCGGACACGATCGTGATGGAGCGGGTCAAGGGCGAGGTGCTGAAGTACGTCACCGCCCCGGAGACAATCCGGCTCGCGGGCGAGGCTGTCGGGAGGCTGCACGGGGCGGGGATCGTCCACGGCGACCTGACGACGAGCAACATGATCGTCCGCGACGGCCAGTGCGTCCTGATCGACTTTGGGCTCGCGTCGACGTCGCCCGAGGTCGAGAGCCGCGGGGTCGATCTCCACGTCTTCTTCCAGACGCTCGAGAGCACGACGGAGAACTTCGGGGAGTTGAAGGAGGCGTTCGTGGAGGGATACGTGGACGCGTTCCCGGGGGCGGACGAAGTTCTCGCCCGGGAGCACGAGGTGGAACTCAGGGGGAGGTACCTATGAAGGTCGCGGTGGTGACGAGCAACCAAAACAAGGCCCGGGAGGTGGCGGCCTATTTCGCAGGGACGCTCACGGTCGAGCACGTCGCACTGGAGTGCCCGGAGTTCCGCCACGCCGACGTGGGGGAGATCGCCCGGGGGAAGGCGGAGTTCGCCTACCGTGCGCTCTCCCGGCCGCTGATCGTCGACGACACCGGCCTCTTCATCGACGCGCTCGGGGGGTTCCCGGGGCCGTATGCCGCCTACGTCCACGACACCATCGGCAACGCCGGTGTCCTGAAACTCATGGAGGGCGTGGAGGACCGGAACGCCCGGTTCGAGACGGCGATCGCGTTCGCGCGCGAGGACGGCATCCGGGTCTTCCGGGGAGTTCTCCCGGGGACGATCGTCGCCCCCCGGGGGGAGGAAGGGTTCGGCTACGACCCGATCTTCGAGCACGGCGGGCGGACGCTCGCCGAGATCCCGCTATCCGAGAAGAGCCGGATCTCTCACCGGGCACGGGCGCTCGAAGCGTTCCGCGCCTGGGTGGAGCGGGGGGCCGGAGGCGACAGAACTGTTAATACGAGCAAGAACGAATAGTACCAAACTGACAAGTGGTGTTTTTATATGGCGAGATTTCCCGAAGCTGAAGCACGGCTGCTCAACGTAAAGATCTGTATGAAATGCAACGCCCGGAACGCAATCCGCGCGACCAGCTGCCGCAAGTGTGGCTCGGACGAACTCCGGCCCAAATCCAAGGAACGGAAGGCGTAACGCCGTTCGTCCGGCCCCCCGGCACACCCTTTTTACCAGTGAGCGCCCGGTTCCTCAGGCGCTGTAATAGGTGACTTTTCTGCCCTCTTCGCTGTATTCGCCCCTGTAAGTCTCGATGTTACGCTTGTAGCCGATCCGCTCCGTAAACCCGAGTTCGCGGAGCCGTTCGCGGACGCGCATAACATCTGCTTCGTCCGCCCAGTCCCGGGTGTAGACGTAGATGACCGACCGCTCATCGCGCGAGTCCGGGTTCGGCTTCGCCGTGCTGACCTTTGCGGATATCCCGAGCGTTCCCTTCGCCGTCTCGTCCCGGACCTTCCGCCACGCCTCGTCCACCTCGGCGGGAGGGGCGAATATGAGCCATTTCCCCACCTGATCGTCGTCGAGACCTCTCTCTGAAGGCCCGGGGGCGTCCTGGACGATCCAGTACATCCGGGTCGTCTTCGAGGGGAGAACGCCTTCACCATCCCTGAGGGGTGCATAGATCGCATCAGTCCCGCCGAACCGCCGGAGGAGCGCATCGGCAAGGTCCGGGTAGTCGTCCCGGAATCTCCCGAAGATCTCGCGGACGTCGGCCTCGAAATCGGTTCCCTGTTCGACGAGCTCAAACAGGTACGGGCCGCGGAGACGGAGTTCGCGGTTGAGGTAGATCTCAAAGAGCCCGTACGCGACCTCGGCCAGGGACCCCGGATCGATCTCTTCCATACCTAATGGTAACCGCCGGGCCAGTGAAAAGAGTTTTGAAGTGTTACCGGGAAAGCCTTTCTGCAACCAGCTCAGCGGCCCGCTCCCCGGAGAGCAGCATCCCGCCGAAGATCGGCCCCATGCGGCACTCCCCGGCGACGGCGTTTGCTGCCATACCGGTGACGAAGAGGCCGGGGAAGACCTCTTTCGTGTGGTCGAGGATCCGGGTCTCGGCACGCTCGGCCCACATGAAACTCTCGCCCTTCACCCGGAGGTTGCCGCCTTTTTTCTCGACCATCCGGGCGACCACGGCGTCGTGGCCGGTGGCATCTACGGTGCAGGTGCAGGCCATGGTGAGCGGGTCGACGTGCAGCCCGGCCATATCGACGGGCGTCCAGTTGACGACGAGGCCGCCGACCCTGCCGTCGCCCCGGATCATGACGTCTTCGACGGAGGTGAGGTTGAAGAACTCGACGCCGGCGTCGCAGGCGGCTGCGGTGAGCTTCGCGACCGCTTCGACCGATTTTGCGACGTAGTAGCCCTCTTCGAACTCTTTGTAGGCGATACCGAACCGGTCGAGGAGCCGCCGGGCCTCTTCCTGGACGACGATCCGGGGAAACATCATTCCCCCGCCCCACATGCCGCCGCCGATGCTAAGTTTCTTCTCGATGAGTGCGCATTTGACGCCCCGCTCCCCGAGGAGCGCGGCGCAGGCGAGCCCCGACGGCCCTCCGCCGATGACGGCGGCGTCCATCTCGAGGTAGTCGATGATCGCCCGGTGCTGCTCCTCGAGGATCGCCCTGCTGATGGTCACTTCGTTCAGCGTCATCCGATTCTTACTTATGGCACCGGAGAGAGATAAGGGCACTGGCGCGTGTGGGAAACACACCGGATCGCGGTTCAAACGGAAGCAACCGGAGAGAGTGGCAGAGACCTTAAGAGCAATCCGGTCAGATATATACCGTCATGAAGTGGACGCGCGACTTCGGTCTCACTATGAGGATGTTTCTCACGTCGTTCCTGCTCCTCATAGTCTACCTGATCTTCCTGGGCGTCCTTTCCGCCCTGGGATTCCCCTTTGAGTTCCTCCTGCTGGTGGCCGCCGGGATGGCGTTCCTCCAGTTCTTCTTCTCCGATAAGCTGGTGCTCTGGAGCACCAGCACCCGGAT
>JAQVVW010000086.1 GCA_028698765.1 Methanoculleus sp.
CTGCTTTCATCGGGTCTATGACGACATACCAGTCGATCTCCCGCTCCGAGCCGGGCACGTCTACCGTCACCTTCACATAGAGGGTTTCGGCAGCCGCCGTTCCTAACTCCTCCGTCACGTAGGACGCACCAAAGCCGAAGAGCCCTTCCACGTACTTCTGGAGGATGGGGCCTACCGCTACGTCTTCCGTGAGGGTGTTCACGCCCGGAACCGCGAGTTTGCCCTCGGGCATCATATCCTCGAGCATCCTGGCCGCCGACGAGTTCAGGAGCTTGGAGAGGCCCGATTTCGGGTCGTTGACCTTGCCCTTGAGGAAATCGCCGAACTTGTTCGAGAAGAACTCGAGAGATATGTCGGAGAACGACGAGATGATTGCGTTGTACAGGCTGCGTTTCCCGTTCTCGTCGAGATCGAAGGTGTAGTAGCGCACCAGGTTGAAGACGCAGAGCCCCGCGATCACCTGGGCGAGTTTCTTCGGATTCGCTTTGCCGATATCCTCGAAGCACGACTTGGTGTAGTTCTCGATCATCTCGGAGATGTGCACACCGACCTTGATCTCGTCCCAGTTCACCCCGTTGCCCATGAAGAGGTCGGCCGAGAGCTCGCCGATCAGCTCGACCGTGAGTTCCTTCGTGGGGGTGAGGATCGCCTCTCCCGCAGGCCCCGTGTAGATGGTCATAAGGTAGGAGAACGCCTGGTCGCCGAACCACTTCACGACGGAGAGGAAGGTGATCCAGTCGTCCATGGTGTCGGCGGTCTCCATGAAGTCCGCCGACTCCTGGGTGTAGTAGACGATCGAGTCGTAGACGATCTTCTTGCTCATCAGGCGGAGCTCGGCGGCAGTGAAGTTCTGCACGTTCTCCCGCAGGAACCGGGCGGTGTCCGGGTTGATGCCGAACTTCTGGATCCTCTTCTTTAAGAGGGCGAGTTCGGTCTCGCGGTCCTTGCGCACCCCGAGTTTGTCGCCGATGAGGCGGATGGGGAGATCGAGTTCGTAGGTCTCGTCACCGTACTCGCAGGTGATCGGGAGTTCCAGGAAGTAGGGGTTCCTCTCGTCCTCGCCGATCTGCTGCGCGGGGGTGAACTTGTAGGCCTTGTTGGTGTTGTCCGGCTTCTTCTCGATGGTGTACTTGAACCTCGATGCGAGGACCTCCGTCCTCGGGTCGGTTCCCTTGAGTTCGCCGAACACGGGCGTGTACTCCGTCCCGTCCAGGAGTTTCACCACTTCCTTCTCGCCCTCGGTCACCCTCACGGCGAGGTTCACGATGAAGCCGGTCGGCTGGACGTCGTCCTCTTCCGTGTCGAGATCGTCGTAGGCCGCAAACCGGGCGTGCCCCTCGTCGTCGTAGACGACGTCGGTGACGCTGATGCCCTCGGGGTAGAAGATCACCGTGAACGCCTCCTCGACGGCCTCGTCATCCTCGGTGGTGGCGATGACCCTCGCGCCGTATCTCGTCACCTGGGCTCCCTTCTCGGGCAGCGGGCTCGTGTTGACGATCTTTGCAATGTAGTGCGTCTCGTCGATCTGCTCGAGGGAGCTCGTGAACGGCGCCTCGTCGAGTTGGGTGATCGTGACCTCCTTCGGCGGCTCGATGAAGTCGACGAGTTCGACCTCGACGTCGTAGGTCATCCCATCGCCGTAGAGGACGTTCAGCCGCAGGTCCATGGCCTTCCCCTGCTCGGGGAACCGGATCCTCGGCTCGCCGATGATCCGGAAGTGGATGTTGTTCGTGAACGACCCGCCCTTTCCGGTGTAGGCCACCCTGACGATCCCTTCCTCGGCCTGCTCGTGCTCATCCGCTGAGACAAACGCTCCCATGTAGCCGCCGGTGAACGTCGGATCTTCGACCCGGAGGCCGCCGCCGGAGGTTATCGAGAGCGTCGCGGTGAGGTCGTCGCGCTCGATCTCCTCGCCCTCCGCGGTGATCTCGATCATCTGGGCGTATATAGTCTCGGGGCTCTTCCCGCAGACGATGTAATCCTCGAAGTCCTTGCGGATCCTCATCCGGTAGGTGCTGGTGCGCTCCGTCTCGCTGCCGCCCCTTCCGCCGCCGACCGCCGCTGCAGCGCCCGCAACCGCGGCTCCCGCGGCACCGATCCCGGTTATGACCGCGAGCGGTATGCCGTAATCGCTCTCGCCGGCACCCCCGCCCGGAGTGTTTATAGAGAAGGCGCCGCCGCCGTAGCCGCCGAAGACCTCGTCATAGTTCCCGACGATGAGCGTTCCCTTTGCGTTCGCTGCATCGGCGATGACCGAGTCCACGACCTTGTTCGCATCCTCGTACGCCTTCCTCATCTCGGAGCGTGCCGTAGCCACCTGGCTCTCCGAGGGATACGGATCATACGTCAATGACCGGCCGTTGTCATGCTCGAGGCCGACATGGCCCCGTATCCTGATGTAAGCAAGCCCTGAGCCCGCCGGGTAGAAGTCCTCGCGGATCACGTAGTAGGTGAACGTGTTCTCCAGGTGATTATCCGCGACGTTGCCGCCGGCCGCCCAGTTGAGATCGTCCGTCAACTCGCGCACGCCGATGACGCGGTGTCCGTTTATGGTAGTATCCACGTACTCGATCTCAGCACTGGAACTCTTGACCGATTCTTCGAGAACGGTCTGTAAGTAGCCGGCATACTCGCCCACCGTCTTGTACTTCGTGGTGAGGCCGAACTCGGTGAAGATGTAGCGGCCGGCAGTGACTTTTCCCGTAATCTGCCTGATCTCGCCGCCGCCTGCGTCGCCCTGGTAGGTGTAACTGTAGACATCCGTCGGGATCTCGGTCAGGACAAGCCGTTCCGCCTCGGGGTCTACCTTCCCGAGGTTGCCGATGATCAACAGCGTGTTCTCGGTCGCAAGAAGTTCGTCCGTCCCTTTCTTGTAGACGCCGATCGGCATATCGACGACGAACCCCTCGTCTTCCATGCTGTGGATGTACTTGCTCGCCAGTTTGTAGTCGTAACTGTTGGTATCGGTGAGCGAATAACTCGCAGCCGCGGTTCCACAGAGGATCGAGGCTGCAAGGAGTACGAGAAGCAGTTTCGTCATCGCCCTCATGCCGGGACACCCCCTGCCTGCTTCTGCACGGTGACCATCAGGACGGCACCGGCCATGAGGAGGATGAACCCTGCGATGTAGCAGATATACCCTCCAAAGACGGAGAGGACGACGCCGAGAGCAAACCCTCCTGCCCACCCCATCATCACCTTCGTGACCAGCCCGGAGTCGACCCTGCCCTCTTTTGCAAAGGCTGCGGCAACGACCTGCCGCACGCAGCCCGCCCGGTTCGCCAGAGCACGGGCCGCGATGAGGAACGCCACGATCCCCACCATGCAGTTCATGATCGACGATGTTCCCGCAAGGAAATTGTAGACGAAGAGGGCGGCGCCGCCGCCGACGAGAAGAGGGGCGATCGCTGAGATATCCCATCGTTGCCCGGAGAACTGCGCGGCAAAAGACCGGATGCTTGCGACGATGCTCTCGCCGGAGATCCCGCCGACGATGAGCAGCGTCACGAAGTAGGCGATCAGCCCTTTCCCGATGAGGCCGCCGATGAACCCGGGCACCCCGCCGGAGAGCCCGCCCCGCGCGAAGGTCAGGAAGGAGAGGGACTGGACCGCCGCCGGGTTGAATCCCAGGGCCGGGAGGATGGTCAGGGCAAACCAGACCAGGGCCATGACTCCCGCGGTGATCAGGAGTTTCTTATTCGTTAGACTGCTCTTGAAGCCGTCGATCCTCTTCTGCACGCATCCTTTCACGACCCCGCCTGCAGAATGGTTGACCGCAATCTCCGCCGCTGCATCGTCTGCCGTGTCGGAGACGGAGAGTTCACCGGAGAGGACGTGCTCGCCCGCCTCCGCAGCTGCGTGAGCGTCGCCGTCCCGTGCATAGTTGCCGTCGTCTATACGGGGGGATGCTCTGGACTCCTCGCGCATCTCCGTGACACCCGCTGAGACCCTGGCCGCTGCAGAGTCGATCATCACGGTTGCCTTATCAGCAGCGCCGGATGCAATCTCCCCGGCCCTGCCAAAAATATCGTTCACCTTGTCGCCGTCTGCCATTACTGCTCGACGCTCCTGGAAATTTGTCTGCTCTGGGATTATCTGGTTAATATCCCTCAGAATCTGTGGTTTCGCAGAACCGGAGATATTTCCGAAAGGTAAATATTATATCATCGCCGTGACCCTATTTAATATATCCTAAATGTTTCGGTCGGGCGCGAGGATGATGGAGACCTTGCCCGGGTCGGAACCCGGGCGCGCCTCCCCGTTCTGCCGCGGGATATGTTTCAGAAGATTAATCCGGCCGCCGGGCTTTTTTACTCTTTGTGAGGGGCCGTATGGCCGGAAAGGGTGGAAACAATCTTACTGTTGCAGCCCGGCTGATAGCGATAGCAGTCGGGATGTTCCTTCTCTTTGGTATAGCAATGGAGCTCCTGGAAATATCGCTCGCACTTTTCTCGGTTCTCCCGCTGTACCTGGTCTACTGCGGATACATCCTGCCGGAGATTAATCGCCGGCGAGCGCCCGGACTCCTCTGAATCATGATCGGGCGGTTCGGGAGATGAAAAAAGGTGTATGGTAACGCCCGTCACCAGATGACGGGCCTCTCCTCGGCGTCCCGATAGAGGACGTCGCCGGGCTGGATCTCCGGGAAAGCGTCGTAGAACTCGGGGATGTTAAAGAGGACGCCGTTCACCCGGAACTTCTCCGGGGAATGGGGGTCGGTCAGCACCAGGTTCCGGAGCGAATCCTCCCGGTCGTTCGCCCTCCAGATGGTTGGGGCCGCGAGGAAGAACCGCCGATCCGCTGCCGGATCGGCCGACCCGTTCTCCGCCTTCTTCCAGGCGTGGTAGGCTATGGTCAGGCCGCCGAAGTCGGCGATGTTCTCCCCGAGGGTGAGGTTCCCGTTGACGTAAAGGCCGGGAAGCGCCTCGAACGCGTTGTACTCCGCGACGAGCAGGGCCGTCCGGTCGTTGAAGTTCGCGGTGTCCTCCTCCGTCCACCAGTCCTTCAGGTTCCCGTCTTTGTCGTACTGCCTTCCCTGGTCGTCGAAGCCGTGCGTCATCTCGTGCCCGATCACCCAGCCGAGCGCCGCGTAGTTAAAGGCGGGATCCGCATCGGGGTTGAATAACGGCGGCTGGAGGACGGCCGCGGGGAAGACCATCTCGTTTCCGGTCGGGTCGTAGAAGGCGTTCACCGTCTGCGGGGGGACGAACCAGATGCTCCGGTCGACCGGGCCGCCGACCTTCTCAAGCCCTTCGGGACCGTGGATGAAGGAGTGGGCCTTTGCGGCACGGACGTTTGCCACGTACGAGTCCGAGAGGTTCAGCCCGGAGTAGTCCGTCCATTGGTCGGGATACGCGATCTTCTCCCCCATGGCGGCAAGTTTCTCGTGGGCCGCGGCCTTCGTGGGCTCGCTCATCCAGGCGAGGTCCGCTATCCGTTCGTCGAAGGTCTCGCGGATGGCAGCGACCATCCCCGATACCATATCCCGGGTCCGGGGGTCGACGTACCGGTCGACGTACGCCCGGCCCACCAGGTCGCCGAGGAGTTCGCTCTCCGTATTGACGACACGCTGCCACCGGGGCTTCATCTCCGGGACACCGTAGAGCGTCGTCTCGTAGAAGGCGAAGTGCTCCTCCTCGAACGACGCCCCAAGGTAGGGAGACGCCTGGTCGATCAGCCGGTAGCGCAGGTAGACCTTCCAGTCTTCGAGCGGCGCGGTCGCGAGCAGGGAGTCGAGTCCCTCCACGTATCCCGGCTGGTAGACGTGTACCTCGCCGACCGGCCCGGAGCCCGGGATGGCGGCAAGGGTCCCCCACCCGATCGCCGGGAACTCTTCTTCCAGTTCGGCAAGCGTGTAAATGTTCGTGGTCTTCTGCGGGTCGCGGTTCTCCTCCGCACCGAGATGGCCCGCCGCAAGGGCCTCTTCCATCGCATAGACGGTCTCTGCGTCGATGGCGGCCTGCCCGGCAGTCTCTCCTGCCAGCATCAGCACCCGGGCTATGTGCTCCCGGTAGGCATCCTGGAGTTCCACGCTCCCGGTGTCGTTTCGGAGGTAGTAGTCCCGGTCCGGCAGCCCGAGCCCGCCCTGGTAAAGGGCCGGGACAACCTCGGTGCTGTCCTCGGGGTTAACCCCGGCCCAGTAGTAGTACGCCGGGGAAAAGCCCTGCTCCAGAAGAACGATCGTGGTCCCGGTCAGATCGGCACGGGAATCGATCCCATCGATCGCTAGAAGGAGATCGGAGATCCCGGAGAGCCCTTCCCGATCGATCGTCCCGTTATCCATCCCCGACAGGTAGAACCGACTGATGAGGGTGATGTTCCGGTCCGCATCCCCGGTCGGGACGGCCGAAGCGTTCAGGAAGAGGGCATGGAGGTCATTATCCACCCGGTCCTGCATCTCGGTGAACGTCGCGTAATACTGCTTATCGGCCGGGATAGGGTGCTCCGCCATCCATGCATCGTTCACGTATGCATAGAAGTCGTCGCCCGGATGGACGGATTCATTGAGGGCGAACTCGCTCTCGGGTG
>JAQVVW010000087.1 GCA_028698765.1 Methanoculleus sp.
GAAACCGACGATCGCATTGACGAGGAGGAGGGCGAGGATGATCGCGAAGTCCTCCCAGCGCCCGATGGCGGCGGATATGATAAGCGCCGCCTCGATCATCCAGGGGATGGGGCCCCAGAAGTAGCGAAGGAACTTTTTGACCGCGCTCTCCTTCTTCTCGGGGAGCTCGTTGTAACCGAACGTCCGGATACGGTCGTTCGCCTCGGATTGGGAGAGACCTTCCCGCCGGGAGGAGAGGGCCCCGTAGAGGTCGTCGACGGCCATGCCCCGGGCCTCGTCGGTGCTGATCGCCTCGTGCTCCATGGTTCTCCCGCTCGCCCCTCTTGGTGGGATCATATATAGGTGCCGCTGTCCGGGGTACAGGCAGGTTCATATGGAGCAAAGGGAATGCAGGGCCATGGCGGCGAGGGACCCCATCTGCGGGATGCCGGTGGATCCGGCAACGGCAACATACTCGGTGGAGGTCCGGGGCGGGACCTACTACTTCTCGAACAAGCTCTGCAGGGATACGTTCGTCGAGGGGGAGAAGATCGCCTACTTCTCGATGGAGATCGGTATCGAGAGCGGCATCCCGACCTACAGCGGCGGTCTTGGGGTGCTTGCCGGGGACGTCATCCGTTCGAGCGCCGATCTCCTCATCCCGATGGTCGCCGTGACGCTCATCAACCGGAAAGGCTATGTGCGGCAGCGGCTGACCCCGGAAGGCGACCAGATCGATTCTGCGGACGAGTGGGACCCGCGAGAGCACATGCGGGAACTCTCCCCGCGGGTGACCGTGCGGATCGGGGATGCGAACGTCGCGATCCGGGCCTGGCTCTACGATTACTGGAGCCCCGTCGGCGGCCTCGTGCCGGTCCTCTTCCTTGATACGGACCTCCCGGAGAACATACCCGAAGACCGGGGGATAACCGACCACCTCTACGGCGGCGACCAGGAGTACCGGTTAAAGCAGGCAATCGTGCTCGGGATCGGCGGGGCCCGGATGCTCGCCGCGCTGGACATCAGGGTCGGCAAGTACCACATCAACGAGAGCCACTCAAGCCTCCTCACCCTCGAACTCCTCAGGCATGCGGGGATGGACGAGGAGAAGGTGCAGATGCACTGCATCTTCACCACCCACACCCCGGTGGCGGTGGCGTTCGAGACGTTCCCCCGGGATACGGTGATTCGCCTGCTCAGCGCCGAGATCCCGCCGACCCTGCTCGATGAGTACATCGGCGAGGACGGGCTTGCCCTCGCGACCCTCGCGTTCCGCCTGAGCAGGTATATCAACGGCGTGACGACGGCGCACATGAACTTCTCACGGCAGCTCTTTCCAGGGTTTCACATCCGGGCGGTGACGAACGGCGTCCACCCGCATACGTGGACGTCGGGACCGTTCCGGGACATCTACGACCGCTACATCGCGGGCTGGGCGCAGGAGCCGGAACTGCTCGTCAGGGTCGATGCGATCCCGCACGAGGAGATCAGGCACGCTCACCGGCAGGCGAAGCAGGCCCTGGTGGATTATGTCAGGGAGAAGAACGGCGTCGACCTGGACCCCGAAGCCCTCACGATCGGGTTCGCCCGGCGGGCGGCGGCCTACAAGCGGGCAACCCTGCTCTTCTCGGACCTCGATAAACTGCGGGAGGCCGGCAGGCGGGGGGCGATCCAGCTCGTCTTCGCCGGGAAGGCCCACCCGGCGGACGCTGTCGGCAAGCAGGAGATCCGCGAGGTCCACGACGCCCTGCGCGACCTTGATGGGGAGGTGACGGGCGTCTACCTCGAGAACTACATGATGGATATCGCGGGCCTGATGACTGCGGGGGTGGACATCTGGCTGAACACACCCCTCCCGCCTTACGAAGCGAGCGGGACGAGCGGCATGAAGGCCGCCTTGAACGGCGTGATCAACTTCAGCGTCCTCGACGGCTGGTGGATCGAGGGCTGGATCGAGGGGACGACGGGGTGGGCTATCGGCCCCGGACCCGGTGCGCCGGTGAGCGAGGCCGAGCGGCGGAGGCAGGAACTCCAGGACCTCTACAGCAAACTGGAGTACCTGATCATCCCCACCTACTACCTCCGGAAGGATGCGTGGGCGACGATCATGCGGAGCTCGATCGCGAAGATCGCCTACTACTTCAACACGCACCGGATGATGCGGCGCTACGCGACGGAGGCGTATCTCTAAAGGGGCTGAAAGGGGCGGATCTTCTGCCCGAACGGATCGTGTAACGGAGATGTTACGGGATCCTCGGTGATGTAACGGAATTGTAACAATCCTGACTCTCGTGTAACAAAACTGTAACAATTAAATTCCCGTCCGGTAAACATCATTCTATGTCCAGAGTCGTCCGGGTCGACGAGGAGGCGCTGGAGGTCGCCCTCAAGTATGGGAAGAACCTCTCGCTCGGGATCATGAAGATGGAAGAGATGATCGCAAAGCAGGAGAAGGCAAGACGCGACTACACCGCCATTGAGGAGATGGTCCGCCGGACCATCAGGGAAGAACTCGAGGGGCTGACTTCCAGATATTGATCCAGATGGCGGCCTCAAAAGCAACCAGTAGGAGGGGTGCTCCTGCTCTTTGACTTCTGGACTCCGGAGAGACCATCAAGTAGGTCGTGCTGTCCCTGACATGGAACTAGAGTGTTTCCGAGAGTGCCCGATACACTGGACCGTGGGAACATCGCCACGGGGGGTGGGGACAGGGGAGGGGGTATGCCCCCTCCCCTGTCTACACCTCATATGAGGATGGTTGTAACCCCACCCCTCCCGGCCTCCGGCCTCCTCCCCCGCCCCTCAGGGGCGGGGGCAGTGCGTGGCGATATCCGATGGAAATCCGTGCTCTGGAGCAACTCTGGGCAAGGCCATCTAGAGGATCATCCGGCGTAAAGATTCCAGGACCACCGACTCACCCCCGCCCCGAGAGTTCCGCGAGCCCCCGCAGCCACTCAAACGGCGCGTCGGCGAACTCTTCCGGCGTCATCCGCCACACCCAGTTCCCTTCCGCCGTCGAGGGGTAGTTCATCCGTGCCGCGGCGCCGAGGCCGAGAACGTCCTGTATCGGGACGATGCACGCCCGGGCGACCGAGGTCATCGCGAGAAGGATGAGTTCCCGGTGAACCACATCCGCCCCCACCTCCCGCCCGACGTAGGCGAAGAACCTCTCCCTGTCCTCATCCGTTGCCTCCTCCTCAAACCACCCCCGGGCGGTGTTGTTGTCGTGCGTCCCCGTGTAGCAGATGAGGTTATGGACGTAGTTGTGCGGGATATGGGCGCTTTCTGCGATCCCCTCACCGAACGCAAAGAGCAGGATCTTCATCCCCGGGAAGGCGAACCGGTCGAGGAGGGCCTGGACGGCCGGGGTGTTCGCCCCCAGGTCTTCGGCGACGATGGCGAAGCAGGGGAACCGTCGGGCGAGCGTCTCGAAGAACTCAGCCCCCGGCCCGTCGACCCAGGTGCCGTGCTCGGCCGTCGTGTCTCCCGCCGGGACCTCGTAGTAGTCGGCGAACGCCCGGAAGTGGTCGATACGGAAGAGGTCGTAGAGTTCGCCGGAGCGGGCGAGCCGGCCCGCCCACCAGTCGTATCCCCTCTCACGGAGCGCGGCCCAGTCGTAGACCGGGTTCCCCCAGAGTTGTCCCGTCTTGCTGAAGATATCGGGAGGCACCCCGGCAACCACGGTCGGGTTGAGGTCCTCGTCGAGTTTGAAGATCCCGGGGTGCGCCCAGACGTCGACGCTCTCGTAGGCGACGTAGATCGGGATGTCGCCGATGATCTGGATGCCCCGCTTCGTGCAGTAGCGCCGGAGGGCCGACCACTGCCGGGCGGCGACGTACTGGAGGAACTTCTCCTTTCGTATCCGGTCGTCGAGGAGTTCGCGCATCTCTTTGAGGGCCTCCGGCTCCCGGGCGCGGATCTCCTCCGGCCACCGGTTCCACACCTGCCCGCGGAAGTGATCCTTGAGCGCGACGAAGAGCGCGTGGTCGTCGAGCCACCACCCCGCCCCGTCGCAGAACGTCTCGAACCCGCGATCCGGCCCCGAGCGGCGGAACCGCTCGTAGGCAACCGCAAACAGCCGTTCGCGGCACCACGCGGCCGCCTCGTATGCCACCCGCTCCTCCGGAAAACCGGGCGCCGGCTCCAGTTCGCTCTTCCTGAGGTAGCCTTCCCGGACGAGCATCTCCGGGCTGATGAGGAGGGTGTTTGCGGCGAACGCCGACGGGCTCGAGTAGGGGGAATGGGCATATGCGGCCTCTGTCGGGTTGAGCGGCAGGATCTGCCAGTAGTGCTGCCGGGCTCCCTCGAGCGCATCGACGAACCGGTACGCCGCCGGGCCGAAGTCCCCGATGCCGTACGGCGACGGCAGGGACGTGATATGCAGGAGTATGCCGCTTCCTCGTGCCTGAATCATACATTTTCTCCCGGTAACTCGCCCTTCTGGGATGGTCTCCACTTATAGTCTTATCCTGGCCCGGCACACCGTCAAATATATCCCGCCCCCGGTGGAGCCGGAAAGGAGGTGATCGAGATGGGTTTACCGACCGCCATGACCGCATCCCGCATTCACGGCTGCCTCTGCGACGCCCCTTACCCGGCGACCCGCCAGAGCCTGGTCGCCTATGCCCGCAAGATCGGCGCACCGGGCGAGATCCTGCGGGCGCTCGAACGGCTGCCGGAGAGGCGGTATGCGAGCCCGGACGCCGTGACCGGGACGATCGGGATGCTGGTGTGAGGGTCCGGGTTCTCACCGTGCCGCCGCCGGCACTTCTTCGCGGATGGTGAAGAGGTCGCGGAGGGTGTCCTTGATGCAGGCCTCGAAGATGTCCCGGACATGGGTGTGGGCGATCTCGAGCCAGTCGGCAACCCCGTCCGGCGGAATGTTCTGGCCTTCCGTCAGATAGTAGTCGATGTTGAGGAGGAACGCGTTGTTCTCCGTCGATCCGGGGACGGCGTCGGTGAGTTCAACCCGGCAGTTGTCGCGGTTGTTGTGGAACGCAAACTCGCACCCGGTGATGAATCCCGCCGGCACCCGCGGGAGCTCCGGCGGGAGGGTGGGGTAGAAGGCGAAGTAGTCCGAGAGCGTCACCTCCCGCTCCGGGATCTCGATGAGGTTGACGTACCGGAGGTTCATCGTGCCGATGGCGTCGGCGCTGATGACCTCGCGGAACCGTTCGAACGCACCGGTGATCCTCTCTGAGAAGGCCTCCCAGTGGACGTAGGGCTTCTGGCAGCTCACCGAGAGGAGGCGCGGCCCGACCTGGACGGCGCAGCCTTCGTCCTCGGCGAGAAAGATCGAGCGTTCGCCGACCAGAAG
Organism: Methanoculleus sp.; assembly: GCA_028698765.1. Next base: position 5,297 of record JAQVVW010000087.1, read on the forward strand.
CTCCTCGCGGAGCCCCTCCGGGCCGAGGAGCATCACCACTTCGCGCACGTAGCGCTGGTCGCGTTTCGGGTAGGCGTCTTTCAGGTGATTGTAGAGTATGCCGGGGTAGGTCAGATCCCAGGGGGTGTCCTCGGGGAACCGGAACTCGCATATCACTTCGGCGGCGGGCGGGTTGACGTACTTCCGTACTTCTGCCATATTCTTCTCCCTCAGGGGGTGTTGGATGGGAGGAGACTACTTTAAGGTGACTGTCTGCCGGAACCATCACGATGCTTTATCTCCCGCGGCCGCTACCCGGGTGTGATGGGCGAGACGTTCCGCCAGACGGTTCACCTGCTCATGGGGGTCCTCGGCGCGGCGTTGATCCTCCGCCTGGACGACCGGTGGGCGTTCATCTTCGTGAGCGCCGCACTCGTCGCCCAGTTCCTCCTCTGCGACGCCTTCACCCGCGGCTACGACATCCCGGTCCTCTCCCGGGTGATGGACGAGTCGGAACGCACCGAGAAGGTGCCGCTCAAGGGCGGGATCGCTTACGCCGCCGGGGCGCTCTTCTGCCTCGCGGTCTTCGGGAGGGAGTACACGGCGGTCGGCCTCGTCACGGTCGGGGTGCTCGACAGCGTCGCGACCGTTGTCGGGCTGCGCTTTGCGCGGCACACCCTCGTCGGGAACAAATCGCTCGAAGGGACGGTTGCCGGGGTCGTCGCGGCCGCTCTCGCGCTCGCCTTCCTGATCCCCTGGTGGGCGGCCGCGATCGTCGCGGCGGTCGGCGGGATCATCGAGGCCTTCTTCCCGCTCGACGACAACGTGGCGGTCCAGGTGGGGGCGTGCGTGGTGCTGGCGGGGATGGGAGTCGGGGTGGTGTTTGTTTGAGGAGGGTCTTTAGTGTGCATGGGGTCGTGCGGGAACCGAGCCTGGGAAAAGCGAGATTGTTTGACTGCGGCTGGCAGAATTGGCCGGGGCGATAAAAAGCCTGGTACAGGGGACCGTGGGCATATCGCCTCTGGGGGAGTGCGACTGGCCGAAGGTGCGAGGAACGGAGCTGGAGCACCGGTAGGAACGACGTCCCATGGGAACGGAGTTCGAGCACCGGAGGGGGGAGGGGCGGGGGCAGGAGCACGAGAAGAACGAAGTTCTTTGAGGGGACAGGGGAGGGGGGCGCGCCCCCCTCCCCGTC
>JAQVVW010000088.1 GCA_028698765.1 Methanoculleus sp.
GACCGTCGATATCGCCGGGAAGGGACGGGAGATTACGGTCGAAGGACGGCACGACCCCTGCATCGCGCCGCGGATCGTCCCGGTCGCGGAGTGCATGCTCGCGATGGTTATCCTGGATGCGATGCTCGAACAGGCGAAGTACCGGGAGTTTGCCGGGGAGTGAAGGGGGCCGTCCTGCCTCATCCCCCTGTGAGGCTCATGCACCCCCAGGCACTTGACTTATCGGTTGGTACCGTACCCGATGCGGTCAGTTCGTGGATGATTAGACTGAAGGACGGTAACAATCTACGAGGATGTGAATCAGGACTTTCAACATTACGTTTTTCACCAATTCGGTGTATAACACTGCTATGAGCCCATCTCCCAAATGCCCCTGCCCTGGTTGCGAAGATATCGATACGATAAGGGCATTCATTCATGACACGGATGAAGAGGGCAAGCCAGTTGAGGTTCCCATTGGTTGGTGGTGCCCCTGCTGTGGGTGGCTGGTTAACGATATTACCCCCGAGAAGATAATCGCAATTCATGACACCCTGATCGCGTTGCACGACAGACCGGAAGATCTGGGTTGGGAGGGCATAAAAACACAAGGCGAGGTTGAAACGTGGGTTTATTTATGGGAAAACTATTGGAATCATCGTGAGAACATTTACGAAAAGGCCGCGTGGTTCCTTGAAAAAATTGCTAATGGACATGCCTTTTGGCAGGGTAACAAAAGAACTGCTTACACAGTTACAGATGTCCTCATACTGCGTGCCAATGGATTGGCATTTGATGTTGACGGCAACGAGGCAGATCGGTTCATAACAACTCTTGCGAGTTTGGATGCAGAGTACAATGCTACGTATACTCCGGAAGAAATTGAAGAATGGATCCGCACAAATACAAAAAAGATTGGATGTTTTTTCAGTGCCGACTGAGGAGATCTAATGCCTTCTGATTCTTTTTTATGGAGGCTTCTAAGGATCGTCTTTCCATGTATGTTAGTCCCATGCGAATAGATCCTTTTGTCTGGGCACTCCGAGATGAGTTGTTGGTTGCATGAGCCTCTACCATAGATATCCCGCCTCCCATTAACGTAACATATAGTATATTGTAGCATTTTATTAAAGTTTCGAGAAACTTAGCCAATCGATCATTAACCAGGAGTTTGTCCCAGAGCACCTTTTCTAGGAGGGGGACACCCACTCGAAACTCTTCGAGTAACATGTCCCCGCCGTTTTGCCGGACCCAACCAGGAGCCTGGCCTCCAGAGACCCGGCAGGGGCCCCCAACCCCCTTCACTTCAACAGATCCGCAAGTTGCCGCATCTCCCGTATGTGATACTGCCCCTCGGCCGTCGGGGTGCCGGCATGACAGTAGACGAACTCCGACCCGAGGAGCGGCAGGATTGCGCGGGCGTAGCGGAACTCCGCGCCCATGATGCTCGTGCAGACGGGTTTCTGGGCGCGGTGGGTGAAGGCAATCAGGTCGAAGAGATCGTCCCGGGTTTTAGGGCGCACAACGATCTTCGGGATGTCGCCGTATGACCGGAGCATCTCCTCGATCCTCCCGAGCTCCGGCGGTGTGGGCATCTCGTTCGTGTGGAGCGACGCAAGGATCTGGACACCCTGGCTCTTGATGAACGGCGCGTGATCCCGGTAGCGTGCTTCCACGTCCACGATATCGACGTAGCGCGCTATCGGCCCGACGATCCGGGCCCAGAGATCCGCATCGCCGACAAACCGGCCACCCTCGTCCCTGCTCCTGAGCGTGGCGATCAGCGGGATGACGGTCTTTTCACGGATAGCACGGACCTGGTCCAGCAGATCCCCCTCCATCCGGTCGAGCCTGACCTCGATGAACGTCGGGTTGTACTCCGCCACCTCGCCAATAGCGGCGGCATCCTCCACAGAGACGACGATCTTCATACCTACCGGATGTATTCCCGCCCTATCATTTAAATGTCTGTCTGCGATCGCCTGCAGATCGGGCCCAGTCCTGGCCCGGCGTCACTTCCCCACCGCACCGTAACGCTCCAGCATGGCGGCGACCGCCTCGTCGAAGACCCCCGGCAACCGCTCCCGGAGTTCCTTCACCCCGGCCTCCGTGACGCCGCCGCCGGTCGCGACCCGTTCGACCAGGTCACCGGGCGCTTCACCGGTCTTTCGGAGGTAGGTGGCCGTCGCCGCGGTCGTCTCCGTTGCGAGCGCGAGCGCCCGGTCCACCGGAAGACCGCTCGCACGGGCCGTCGCGCCCGCCAGTTCCTCGATGATGGCGGCGAGCAGCCCCGGTCCGCAGCTCGAGAGTATGGTGGCCGCCGGGAGTTCCTCCTCCCCGACGAGCATCACGTTCCCGATGGACGAAAAAAGCCCCTCCACACGGGAAGCGTCCTGCATGCCTGTCTGCCGCCCATGGCAGACGAGCGTCGTCCCCTGCCCGATCGTGGAGGTGATCGTGGGAATGACCCGGGTGACCGGACCCGAGAACAGCCCCTCAAGCTCCGCGAGGCTGATGCCCGCGGCGAGCGAGACGATATGCTCGTCGCCGTCCATCACGGGGACGATCTCGCGGAGGACTTCCATCATCTCCTGCGGCCGAACAGCGAGGATGATCGTCCGGCACCGCCGGGCGAGTTCAGTATTCGCTCTAGCGATGCCGATACCCGGCCATGCCGCGGCGCATGTATCCCGGCTCTCCCGGCTCCTCGCCGTAACCACGACCTCATCGATACCGAGCAGACCGGACGAGAGGAACCCGTTCACCAGCATGCTGCCCATGTGTCCGTAGCCGATGATCCCTATGCAATCCATATAAACCCCTCTCCAGGTCGCTCTCCTGCCCAAAAAGGATACCCGCTCTGCCCCGGGTGGGTATATAGGCCGTCGAAGCGAACGGTACGAAGCAGATGCCGCACGATCATCATACGTCCGGGTTGCCGGAACTGCTTGCGCCGGCCGGGTCGCCGGAGGCCCTGGCGGCAGCGGTTGCCGCCGGCGCCGATGCCGTCTACCTCGCCGGGCGACGGTTCGGAGCCAGGCACTATGCGGCGAACTTCTCCGACGAGGAACTCGAGTCCGCTATCGGTTACGCGCACCTCCGGGGAGTCGGGGTCTACGTCACCGTAAACGTCCTCATCCGGGAGGCCGAACTCCCCGACGTCGCCCGCTACCTCCTCTGGCTTTACGAGATCGGGGCAGACGCCGTTCTGGTGCAGGACGCCGGAGTGGCGTCGCTTGCCCGGGAGATCGTCCCGGATCTTCCTCTCCACGCCTCGACCCAGATGACGATCCACAACCGGGAGGGCGTGGCGCGGGCGGCACGGGAGGGGTTCTCCCGCGTGGTGCTCGCCCGGGAACTCACGCTGTCCGAGATCGAGGATATCGCGGCCGACGCCGGGGCGCAGGGGATCGGGATCGAGGTCTTCGCCCACGGGGCGCTCTGTTACTGCTACTCCGGCCAGTGCCTCCTCTCTTCGGTCATCGGGGGGCGGAGTGGGAACCGCGGAATGTGCGCCCAGCCCTGCCGGAAGCCCTACCGGCTCGTGATCGCCGGGACGGACGAGTACGGGCGGCCGAAAGACTCCCGCCCCGTGCCGGGAGTCGATCGCTACCTGCTCTCGACCCGGGATCTCTCGGTATACCCGCGCCTTGATGTTCTTGCACGTGCACCGGTGGCGTCGCTCAAGATCGAGGGGAGGATGCGCTCGGTGGAGTACGTCGCCACGGTGACGGCCATCTACCGGCGTGCTCTCGACGCGATCGCCGCCGGGGAAGACTGGTCGCCCTCGCGGGAGGATATGCGCGACCTCGCGCTTGCGTTCAACCGGGAGTTCACGGAGGGCTACATCCTCGGCGCCCGCGATATCATGGCCCGCGACAGGCCCGGGAACCGGGGCATGTTGCTCGGCACGGTCACCGGTTACGATCCCCGGAGGGAGGAGGCGACCGTGCGCCTTACGGGCGATATTGCGCCCCGCTCGGGGGACGGGCTCGCCTTCTCTTCCGACGACCCCGAACGCGACGTCGGGGCGGTCGTCCGCGGCACCCCCGCCGTCCGCTCCGGTACGGTGCGGCTTTCCGTTCCCGCACCCGTCGATCCCGGCGCCCGGGTCTTCCTGACGAAGAGTGTGGATCTCGAGGAGCGGGCAAAGCGGATCGTGGAAAGGCCCCTGCAGCCGCTGCCGCTCGACGTGACGGTCACCTGGGAGGACGGGACGCCCGACCTCGAGGCGGTCGTCGATCTGCAGGAGAGCGAACCGCTCCGGGTGCGCTACCGCTCCGACCTCGTGATGGAGCCGGCACGGAGCCGGCCGCTTACCACAGATCAGATCGCAGAGCAGTTTGGGAAGACCGGGGGAACGCCGTTTACGATACGAAACCTGGCGCTCCGCTACCCCGGCGGGCTCTTTAGCCCGCTTGGAGAACTTAACCGGGTCCGGCGGGCATTCCTGGAGAGGGTCGAGGAGGCCGTCCTCGCCGCACGGCGCCCGGGGGGGGATGCGGTGCGTGCGGCCCGGGAACGGGTCGGGACGGCTATCTCCGGGCTGGAGCGGCCGGCAGGTTCTCACCGGGTGTCCCGGCTCCCGTCGATCTCGGTCTACACCAGTACCCTCGAAGAGGCAGAGGCCGCCGTCCGGTCCGGCGCCCGCACCGTCTACCTGGAGGTGTCAGCCCCCGATATCCTCGAGGAGGCCGCCGCCTGCCGGGAAGCGGGTGCGGACCTCGTCTGGAAATGGCCGTCGATCACCCGGAAGAGTCTCCTCGACGCGGCGTCTCCCCTCCTTTCGTCGCTCTATGATGCGGGCGTCTGCGGGGTGATGGTGAGCGGGACGGGTGCCGCGGACGCGGTGCGGCAGGCCGAACCCCGGATGAACATCTACGGCGCCGCCGGGTTGAATCTCTGGAACCACCGCACCGCCGCGGAGCTCGCGCCGCTCTTCCTGCGGTGCACGGCCTCCCCCGAACTCCCGGCCGACGACCTTGCCGGACTTGCGGCGGCGGCCGGGGATACCCCCGAACTCGAGGTGCTCGTGCAGGGGAACGTCGAGGCGATGGTGACCGAGGATAGGCTCGCGGCGGCGGTCGCCGGGGAAGGTTTCCTGGGCCTCCGGGACGGGCGAAACCGCGTCTTCCCGCTCCGGTGCGACGGCGAGGGGCGGACCTACATCGCGAACGCCGTCGAGACCTCTCTCATCGACCACCTGCCCCGGATCGCCGCGATGGGCATCGATGCCGTCGCCATCGACGCACGGGGACGGGGGCCGCGCTACGCTGGGGAGATGACCCAACTCTACCGGACGGCGATCGACGCCGTGGGCCGGGGAGATACCCGCGCCCTTCCCGCGCTCAAGGACGAGGTGAAACGGCGGGCACTCGGGGGCATCACCGGCGGGCATTTTGTCAGGGGGATTGAGGAGTAAGGTGCGTCGCCGGCGGCCGCGCCCGGCATCAGAGTTAATATCAGGGGGAGCAATCTATCAGTCAGACGTGATGAATATGGATTCCCCGTTTGTTCTGGTCAATCTCAAGACCTATCAGGAAGGTATGGGCAGCAACGCTCACCGGATCGCCGCCGCGGCCGAGACTGTGGCGAGGGAGAGTGGAGCCGTCATCGGCATCGCGCCGGTCTTCACCGAACTCCACCCAATGAGCCACCACTACGCGATCCCGGTCTACGCCCAGCATATCGACGCAATCGCCCCCGGCGCCCATACCGGCCATATCCTGCCCGAAGCGGTCAGGTCGGCAGGCGCACGGGGCACCCTGATCAACCACTCCGAGCGCCGCCTCACCCTGGCCGATATCGACGCCTGCGTCCAGGCCGCCCGGAGGCTCCACCTCGAGTCGGTCGTCTGCACGAACAACGACGCGACGAGCGCCGCCGCCGCAGCCCTCAAGCCCGACTACGTGGCGGTCGAGCCCCCGGAACTGATCGGGAGCGGGGTCTCGGTCTCGAAGGCCGACCCGGGGATCATCGAGCGGTCGGTCAATGCCGTCCGGGCGGCGAACCCGGATGTAAAAGTCCTGGCCGGAGCGGGCATCCAGTCGGGCGAGTGCGTGAAGATCGCCATCGACCTCGGGACGTGCGGCGTCCTCCTCGCCTCAAGCGTGGTCAAGGCCGAGGATCCCGAGGCGGTTCTCCGGGACCTGGTCTCGCTGCTCTAAATTCAGGTGATCAACGATATCAGGTCGTGCTTGGTGATCACACCCCGCACCTTCCCCTTCTCGATCACGATGACCGCGTGGCTGTGGTGCAGGAGGTGGACGACCGTATCGATGGATGCCGTCGGCGGAACCGTCGGGAACCCGGGCTCCATATAGTCCTGCACCACCTTCCGGTGCGTCTGGTGGAGCCCTCCTTCCTCCATAGCGTTCATGATCGCCGACTCGGATATGCACCCGACGGGCACGGCGTTCTCGAGCACCGGCAGCTGGGAGATGCCGTTTTTGCCCATGATCTCGACGGCGCGGCTGACGG
>JAQVVW010000089.1 GCA_028698765.1 Methanoculleus sp.
CTCCGACGACGTCCAGATCCTGCAGTACACCGTCTCCCAGTATCTCCCCCTGATCGTCGCAAACGGCCTCTACGTCGCCTTCACCCTCGCTATACTCTCCATCCTGAGCCTGAGGCTCACCCTCGTCGTCGCCGCCTTCATCCCGCTCTACCTCCTCGTCAACGCCGTCTTCATCCGGCGAATCCGGGCCGCCACCCACCGGGAGCGCGAACGGCAGGCCTACGTCTCCCGCGACATCCAGGAGGTGATCTCCGGCATCGACACGGTGAAGACGCACGCCGCGGAGGAGCGGGAGGCGCACCGGGTCTCCGGGACGCTTGCAGGGATGGTCGATGCCCGGATCAGAACCACGATGCTCTCGGCGTTCTCGGAGTACTTCAGGATCGGCACGATGTCGCTCATGCTGATCGCTGTCTTCTGGGTCGGCGGAACCGAGGTGCTTGCCGGCGGCATGACCGTCGGGGACTTCGTCGCGTTCGCGGTCTACGTCGTGACGTTCGCCCCCGCCGTCAACACCTTCTTCGCCTTCCCCGTCGTCATGCAGCCCGCGCTCACCTCCGCCGCCCGCCTGCGCGACCTCTTCTCGATGCACGGCGAGCCGGCCGGCGGCGGGGTCGTGCCCCACGCGGTGCAGGGCAGGATCGAGTTCTCCGGCGTCCGGTTCGGGTACACGGAGTTGGAACCGGTTCTTTGCGACGCAACCTTCATCGCCCATCCCGGCGAGGTGGTCGCCGTCGTCGGGCGGACCGGCGCCGGGAAGACGACGCTCGTGAACCTGATCCTCCGGGCGTTCGCGCCTCAGGAAGGCACGATCGCCCTCGACGGCCGCGATCTCGCGTCGCTCGATCCGAGGTGGCTGCGGCGGCAGGTATCGCTCGTCTCGCAGGATCTCTTCCTCTTCCACACCACCATCGAGGAGAACATCCGCTACGGCAGGCCCGAGGCCGCCTTCGAGGAGGTCGCCGAAGCCGCACGGAAAGCGCAGATCCACGACGAGATCATGGGGTTTTCGGAGGGGTACCGGACGATCGTCGGGGAGCGCGGGACGCAGCTCTCCGTCGGCCAGCGGCAGCGGGTCGCCATCGCACGGGCGTTTCTCAAAGATGCGCCCATCCTCATCCTCGACGAACCCACGTCCGCGCTCGACATGCAGACCGAGGAGCAGATCTGCCGGACGCTCCGGCTTCTCGTCCGGAACCGGACGACCATCCTCATCACCCACCGTCCGTCACTCCTGACGCTCGCCGACCGCGTCCTCGCGATCGAAGGCGGACGATTGCGGGAAGAGCAGGGAAAAAACCTCCCGGTGGGAGACGAGACCGGCCGCATGCACCGCCCCGGCCGATCCGCGACCACGTGATGGGGCCGGGGATTATAGGATATGGCGACATACCCCTGTGGCATGGAGCATAAGGCAGGATGCCTGATCTGCGGCCGGGACCTCGTGTATGCCGAGGAGCCCCGCGACCTTCCCTGCGCCGTCTGCGGGGAGATCATGAGCACTGCGACCGCCTGTGAGGCCGGGCACTTCGTCTGCGACCGGTGCCACGGCCTGGAGGCGCTCGACCTCATCGAGCAGTTCTGCATCGCAACGGAACTTGAGGATCCGCTTGCCATCGCCTGTATCCTGATGCGGTATCCGGCGGTGAGGATGCACGGGCCGGAGCACCATTTTCTCGTGCCCGCATCCCTCATCGCCGCCTACTGCAACCACCAGGGGGAGCCGGGGAGAAAAGGGAACCTGCTCAGGCAGGCCCGCACCAGGGCCGGCGTGGTTCCGGGAGGGGCCTGCGGAACCCACGGCACCTGCGGGGCGGCGGTCGGCACCGGCATCTTCGTGAGCCTGATCACCGGGTCGACACCCTTAAAAAAGCAGGAATGGTCGCTTGCAAACCAGATGACCGCAGAGAGCCTGATGACGATAGCCCGGCACGGCGGCCCCCGGTGCTGCAAACGCGATTCCTGGCTTGCGATCCGCACTGCAATCACGTTCCTTGCCGAACGGTTCGGGGTAGAACTCCCGTTAGGGGAAGCGGTACGATGCGCGTTCAGTGATATCAATCGCGAATGCCTGCAGGAGGAGTGCCCCTTCCACGCCGGCTACCCGACCGGATGACCCGCGGCCCGGAGAACGGTCACGATGATAAGGTAGCCGAGAACGGTTCCGCCAAGCGTCGCGGCGACTGCGATCAGGCCGCCACCCCAGTACATGCGGCTCCACCACCCCACCGCGCTGCCGATGAGGAAAGAGGCGAAGAGAATGAGGATCTCCTGCCGGTCCACCGTTGCCATGATAGAGAGAGATATCGGCGCTCTTCGGCCATATCGTTTGCCCAACCCCGAACAGCAGAGATATAACCGATCGGCATCATTGGTATAGAAAAATGTTCGTCGCCTGCCACCTCTTCCTCGGCCTGATTCTGGGCCTCGCACTCGCCGGACGCCTGGACGACCGGCGGCTCATCGGCTTCGCTGCTCTCGGGGCCGTCCTCCCCGACCTGCTCGACAAACCGGTCGGTCACCTTCTTCTTGCAGGGTCGCTCAATTCCGGGCGGCTCTTCGGGCACGGGCTGCTCTTTCTCGCGCTCCTCGCAGTTGCGGGCATCGCCCTGTACCGGAGACGGGAATCCTTTGCGCTCCTCGCCGTCGCGGCGGGTGCCCTCTCCCACCAGGTTCTCGACGCGATGTGGGCGATGCCCGTCACCTGGTACTTCCCGCTCCTCGGCCCGTACCAGCCTTACGTGTTCACCGACTACTTCGGCGGCGCCATCCTTGCCGAGATCTCTTCGCTCTCCGAATGGATATTCCTCGTAGCAGCGACCGGGATCGCTCTCGCCGCCTGCCGGGGCTCCGGCAGCTCCAGGCTCGCCACGGCACTCGTCCGCGCCTCCGTCCCGCTCCTTGGGATCCTCGCCCTCGTCTCACTCCTCGCCTGGGCAGCCGGCAGCCCGGAGAGCATCCTGATGGCCGGGGCAGGCCCGGAGGATTACCTGCTGCTCGCAGCGGTGGCGGCAGTCGGGGTCGTCGGGGCGATACGGCACCGGGAGTGCCTGTACACCGGGTAGAACCGTCAGTCTAGCCGGGTGATCGGGGTGATGCTGCCCGGCACCGTCCTCTCCACCCGGAGAGCCGACCTCCCGGCCGGTTTGATCTCGACGGCAAACGTCCGGTACGCTATGCAATCCGCTCTGCCGTCCGGCGAGATGTTCAGTATATACTGCTCTCCGGTCTCGAGAAGGTGATCGGAATCGGCGTTCAACCGCTCCTGGACGCTCCAGTTCCCTATTTCGGGGGCGACGTCGATGAGAGGTTCGTTCCGGTTAATCGTCTCCTTATGCGCGGAACCGACCAGACGGACGGATACCGTGGTGATATCGATCGGGTCGCTGCCGGCGGTGAGACTGACCGGGATGATGATCGAGGTTATCATTCCGGGAGAGTTGCTGACGCCATATACGCCGCCGGTCACGGTGAGGCTCGACCCCGCCTCCCGGACCCCCTGATGAACGGTGGACTGGCTTACCTCCGAGAAGAAGATACCCGCCCCCAGGACGACGTACGCAAAGACGGCTGCAACGACGACAAACGCGATGAGCACGATCGCAGCCTCGAGCCCGGTGAACCCGGCATCAGAAGAGTTCGACGTAGACATTCTTCCCAATACCCGCGGGAACAGTTCTGGTCAGCGCAACGGTCTCTCCCCCTCCGGCGATCACCTGGAGGGTGAACGCATCTCCCCGCCCGATCTCCACGCTTCCCACCATCAGCTTCACCGTGACGACCTCCCCCGCCTCAAGGAGGGCTCCGCCGTCCTGTGGATACCGCCAGGTGACGGTTACATGGGAGTCACCGGGAGGATACGTGACGAGGGTCTCTTTCGTCGCGATGGTGTAGGTCATGCTCCCCATATCGATGACGGCGAGATCGGTCGCGGTCTCGAGATCGAACTCCATGAACTCGACGAGACCCTGATCGTTATCCAGCTTGGCGATGACCGATTGTCCCGGACGGAGGGCGGATCCGGCTTCGCCGAGAGCGGCATGCATCGTCTCCTGGCTCTTCTGCGATGTGGTCATGCCCACCCCGAGAACGACGTACGCGAAGACCGCAGCGACGACGATAAAGGCGATGAAGACGATCGCCGCTTCAAGTCCGGTGAACGCCCGATCGTCCCAGTCTTCCCAGGGCATATGAATGCGGGTTGGTCACGCTTCGATTAAAAGATGCTGATTCTTCTCACAGACCGGCCTTCATGGGTTCTGGGGGCCCGTATCCCACAAACATGCTCTCGCCGGAGAATTTATCTACATCATGGTTGTTTATGGGGTAGCAGCATGACATCCGAGACCATCGCAGGAGTTCTCATCGGGTCGCTGGATCCCCGAACCCTCCCGCTGGACTTAAAGGGCGCCTATCTCTGGGCATTTCTCGCCCTTGCGGGCATCTACGCCCCAATCATCAGCGAGAGTCTCTTTCGCGTGGTCTTCGTCCTGCCGTTCATCCTCTTCATCCCCGGTTACCTCCTGACCGCGGCGCTCTTCCCGGCAAGAGACGACCTCGACGGAATAGAACGTGTTGCCCTCTCGGCAGGGCTTTCCATAGCAATCGTGCCGCTCCTCGGCTTCGCGCTCAACTACACGTCCTGGGGCATCCGGCTCGACTCCATCGCCGTCACCCTCCTGGCATTCGGTCTCGCCGCCGGCCTCACTGCCCAGTTCCGACGCCGCGAACTCCCGGAAGAGAGCCGTTTTGCGATTCCTTTCGCCGCCTACCAGGCTTCGATACGGGAGGAGTTCTCCGGCGGTTCCGCATCCCGGTTCGACCGCGTCCTGAGTGTCGTCCTCATCGCCGCCGTCCTCGTGGCCGCGGCAGCGACGGTCTTCATCATCACAGTCCCGAAAGAGGGTGAGAAGTTCACCGAGTTCTACATCCTCGGGCCGCGAGGAAAGGCGGCCGACTACCCGACCGAGTTCATGTCCGGGACGCCGCAGACGGTGATCATCGGGATCGGGAACCACGAATACCGGGATATCACTTACACAGTGGAGACGTTTGCCGTGGAGAGCAGGTTCAATAACGCAACAAACCAGTCGACGATCGTCTCGGCGACGCCCCTCGACCGGTTCTCCGTCACCGTGCCGCACAACCGGACCGTCGAGCAGCCGTACTCCTTCCGGATCATGGACCCGGATACGAACCGGATCGAGTTCCTCCTCTTCGACGAGACACCGCCCGACAACATCCCCAAAAACAATCTCACCGACGCCGGTTACCGCAACCTGCACCTCTGGCTGCGGGTGCACTGAGGGGGTTGGAGCCGGCTGCAGGATACCTGCCAAAAATTTATCCGTTCAAGCGGCATAAGATTCCTTGAGGAACAAGGATGAAACGCGAAATTCTGGTCGCCTCCCTTCTGCTCATGGCGGTTATCGTAGCCCCGGCAGGGGCTTTCAGCGCAGACCACCTTCAGATAACCGTGAACGAGGACGGGAGCGCGGAGATCACCTTCAACTACACCCTCTCGTGGATTGAGCGGGTTGCCGTCTTCTTCAAGATCGCCGATCCGGCGCAGGAACTGAAGTCCGCACTTGAACGATCGCTGGGGGTTCCCGTAACAGTGATCTCGGCCGAGAGCGACGTCGCCGCGTTCTCTGTCACGAGGTTTACAACGATCAGCGATGCCGCCGGCGGGAAGACCTACTCGACACCGGGCCTCGACTTCACTGAAGCACAGGCGGTCCTTGATGAGTACTGGTTTGCGTCGCTGGTCCAGGCCGACTTCTCCCCCGCTCAGACAGTGGTCATGTTCCCGGACGGCCACGAGGAGACCTTCTCCGACCAGAGCGCACTTCCGCCACTCTCCCACATGGTTCCGTGAACCGGTATAAACCGGTCTACCTACTCTTTTTTCCCGCGCAAATCCGGTTCATCAGCGTTCCGGCTACGGATCCCCATCTGTGCCGCCACCATCCGAGGAGACATACAAGAGCGAACGCCGATACCCGAACGGACGTCGCATAAGACCGGATCACTATCCATGCCCCATCACTCACGCGAAGAGCGACGGACGGGGCGTCCGGAGTTCGAGAAGAACGAAGTCCTTCGAGAGCGCGAAGAGGGGGGATGATATGGGTCTATCGATTGTCGGTGACTACTGTCGGCACCGCGGCTAACCGGTTGAGGTCAGCTAAAAAAAGAGAGAGATCTCCTTACTCAAAGATGTCGAAGATCTGGTCGCTGCCGGTGTCGGAGAGACGCTTGCGTTCCGCCCGCTCCTCGACGAGCGCGAGGACCGGGAGTTCCATGTCCACACCCGGGGTGTGGCCGAACATCTTCTCCATATCCACCTGCAGGGCGTGCATGAAGAGCGCGTTCGGGATATCCATCGCGCAGTTCTCCTCGCACTGACCTCAGTTGACACACGAATCCGC
>JAQVVW010000090.1 GCA_028698765.1 Methanoculleus sp.
CGGGGTCCCCGCCGGCGTCGTGATCAACCGGAGCGACGGCAAGGATGCGCAGACCGTGGCGTTCTGCCGGGAGCACGACCTTCCCATCCTGATGACGATCCCGTTCTCCCGGGAGATCGCCGCGGCCCAGAACCGGGGGCGGCTGATCTGCCGTGACCTCCCCGGCTGGGAGGAGCGGTTCGCCGGGCTCTTCCGGGCGATCGCGGGGGTGAGCCCATGATCAAACTCGCCGTTATCAGTGGCAAGGGCGGCACGGGGAAGACGATGGTGGCGGCGGCGCTCGCGGACGTGAGCGGTGTGCCGCAGGTCCTCGCCGACTGCGACGTGGACGCCGCGAACCTGGAACTCCTCCTCAACCCCCGCCGGATCAGCACCGAGGAGTTCCGGGGGCTTGCAGCAGCCCGGCTCGATCTTGAGCGCTGCCGTGACTGCGGGATCTGCGCCGACCACTGCCGGTTCGGGGCGATCGTGCGCCGTGACGACGCCTGGACGGTGGATGCCCTGCACTGTGAGGGCTGCGGCGTCTGCACCTACGTCTGTCCAATGGGGGCGATCGAGATGGTGTCGCACGTCTGCGGGGAGATCTTCACCTCGGAGACGGATCGAGGCTACCTCGCTCACGCCCGGCTCTTTCCGGGCTCGGGGAACTCGGGGTTGCTCGTCACCGAAGTGAAGAAGCGGGCGATGCGTCTCTCAGACAGTGCCGACCTCCTCCTCGCCGACGGCCCGCCGGGGATCGGCTGCCCGCTGATCGCGACAATCAGTGGCATGGACGTGGTCCTGGTCGTCACGGAACCGGGGGTCTCGGCGCTGCATGACCTCGAACGGCTCGTGACGGTCTGCCGGCGCTTTGATGTCCGGATCTTCGTTGCGATCAACCGGTTCGACCTCGCGGAGGATATTTGCCAGCGGATCGAGGACTACTGCGGGAAGGAGGGGGTAGTGGTGGCGGGTAAGATCCCCTTCGATCCGGCGGTGGTCGACGCGGTCCGGAGCGGCCGGCCTGCGACCCGGTCCAACACTCCGACGGCTGAGGCGCTCCGGGCTCTCCAGAAATTCCTCTTCTCCGAACTCGGGCTCTTGTGAGCCCGCACTCCTTTTGGTGCAGAGAGTGCCGTTGTAACCGTTCCACTTTCGACTGGAACGTTTTGCGAAAAAAAGGATGTATTGGTTTAGAACCGGGGTTTTCTGTGCTTCGGGAGGCAGTCCCGGCAGTAGACGGGTCTACCTTCGGTCGGCTTGAAGGGGACTTCGCACTCTTTCCCACAGTCTGAACAAACGGTCTTCGTCATTTCACGGGGGCCGCCGAAGCTCCTCGAAGGACCACCGAAATTTCTGTTGCCTCTGTTATAATCCATTGGATTGCTCATGCAGATAAGAACACTGCACGTAGAACTATGGGTGGATACTATATAAGGTGATTGTCCGGCCCGGAAAGGGGGATGATCGGGATCCTATCCGAGGCGACCTCCCGGCTTGCCCGCATGAGGCAGGGTTCGGGACCGGAGGGGGTGCAGGAGGGTTGCTGGATTGCTGCCCCCGTTCGAGAGGTTGGTACGGCTTCGCTTCTTTGAGCGCGTCGATGATCGATCGCACGGTCCAGTGCGGGGGGATATCCTCCGACCTCTGTGGCATTTCTCTATCTCTCTTTGAGAGGTAGCAAGAGGGCGTTAAATCCTTGCTCAACCCGGACCCGCCCCGCCCCGTCGGGGTACCCCGAAGGTTTATAGCTCCGCAGGCGTCTTCACCACCGGTGAATGATGATGGACGTTTCCCGTCTGAAGTACCGTGTCGAGGTCCTCGGCGACCACGACGGCATCGAGCGCTACGGCCCGTTCAACGAGCAGAAGGCGCGGGAGTTCTTCGAGGTCGAGGAGAGCCTCGGCGGGACGGCCCGGATCCTGCGGCTGGAGGAGGAGGGGGTCCGGGAGATGTGGCAGGTCGTCATGGAGTGCGGGGACTGGGACGGCAGGCGTGCGGAGGTGCCGCAACAGTGAGCGGCCGCATCCCCACGGCCGCAAAGACCTTCTCCACCCCCACCCGCTCCATCATGTCGCCGAACCGCTCGCCCGGCAGCGCGTTCTCTCTAAAGTGATCGAGCAGCCTCTCGACGACCGGGAGTACCTCCCCCCCGGCGACCAGTCCCTCGGCCCCGGTGCCGATCCGTATGACCCGGCCCGATCTCCCGCCGAGGAAGAAGGAGACCCCCTCTGCCGCGACCCCGATCGCTTCCATGGGACAGATCGCTATGCAGTCGCCGCAGCCGGTGCAGTTCTCAACGGAGTAGACCGCCGTACCGTCGACGACCCGGACCGCTCCTTCCCGGCAGACCCTCTCGCACGCCCCGCAACCGTTGCACTCCCCGGCATCGTAGGCCGGGAGCCGGCAGCCCATGATCCCGATATCGTTGAGCTGGACTTTTGCGCAGTTGTTCGGGCATCCCGTAACGGCGATCTTGAGTTTCCAGGGGAGTTCGCACCCGCCGTAGCGCTCCTCGATCGCCCGGGCGAGCCCCTGGGTGTCGCAGCACCCGTGCCTGCAGACCGTGCCCTTGCAGGCGACGACGGACCGGAGCGCAGCCCCGGTGCTCCCCGTCTCTATCCCGGCCTCCCGGAGCCGTTCTATGACCGCACCGGCGTCCCGCCGGTCGATGCCGGGGATCTCGATGTTGAGCCGGGTCGTCAACCCGACCGTGCCGTCCCCGAACTCCTCGGCGATCCGGGCCACCGCCGCCATCTGCGCCGTCGTCATCACGCCGGCCGGGATCTTCCCCCGCACGGCGACCGATCCCTTCTCCCGGAGGCGGATGACCCCCGGCCGTCTCTTCGTCTTCACCTCTTCAGCCATATCCTGGAGCCGTGTATGACCGGGATCCTAGTAAAACCGCCCCCCCGTCACGGGGGCCGGGTAACCTTTATACTTCTCGCCTGCCCGGTGAGGCTCATGACACAAGCAGGTGCAGTCATGGGGGTGCGGGCGTGACCGCTGAGGCGGCCCGCGTTGCGGAGAAGGTGACCGTGGTGGTCATGGCCGAGGACTACTCATTCAGCACGGAGACGATCACGGTCCGGGCGGGCGTGGAGGTGACGATCGAGTTCGATAACCGGGATGACGGCACCCCGCACAACGTCTCGGTCTACACGGATGCTTCGGCGAACGAGGCGATCTTCATCGGCGATATCATCACGGGGCCTGCCGGGATCACCTACACCTTCACGGCACCTGAGACCCCGGGGAACTACTTCTTCCGGTGCGACGTCCATCCCTCGATGCACGGGGCATTCATCATCACGTAAGCACGGCGGCCGCGATGATCGCCGCTGCGTAGACGAGGAGCGATGCGTGCATGAGCGGGAGCGCCCGCATCGCCGCGGCCGGGCTCTTTTCCCTGAGGATGAGGGCGTTTGCCACCCCGAGGAGGACGAGCCCTGCGGCAAACCCGGCGAGGGCGACCGGGCCGAGGAGAAGGCCGAAGACGAGCGCCATCGTGGCATGGGCGGCCGAGAAGCCGAGGGTCCAGAGGGCTGCGCCCTTCATACCATAGAGGACGGGGACCGTCGCCATCCCCCGGGCGCGGTCATTTGCGACGTCGGCGACGTCGTTTACTGCGAGGTGCGCGAGCGTCCAGGGGTAGAAGAAGAGGAAGAAGAGGAGGGCGGTCGCATCAGGGTTCCCGTACACCAGGTAGCCGGCGACCGGGAAGAGGGCGAAGTCCGTCCGCCCGACCACCTGGGCGATCGGGAGGGTCTGGTGCCGTTTCTTCGTCTGGTAGAAGTACTCGACCAGATAGGAGTAGCCCATGATCCCGAGGACGTAGAGGTTGTGCGGGGCCGGGAGGGTTGCCGCGAGCGCGGCCGCGATGGTGGCGAAGACGAGGAAGACCGCGAAGGCTGCCCGGGCCGATATCCGGCCTTCTGCTATCGGTCGCCCCGCGATCGGCCGCCAGTAGCGGGTGAGCGAGCCGTTGACGTCCCTTCTGTCATACTCCCGGTCAACGTAGTCGTTGAGGATCAGGCCCGCCTCGAACCCGAAGAGCCCGATCAGCGCCGCCCGCCCGACGAGTTCCCACGAGAACCCCCCGTAGTTCTGAAACGCGAGCGCGAGCCCCGAACAGAATAGGAGGGGCCAGACGAAGAAGAAGTGGGCCCGGGTCAGGTCTGCGAGCGCGGCGAGGGTCTCTCTCATGGTGGTCGGTCAGGGGTTATACGCCCGGGTTCAAAAAGCGTTCCACAGCTGGTGACCGGGTTCTGCCCAACACTTTATCTGTCCCGGGAACGCCTCCCCCCTCCCCCACGGGGAAGGTCGATACCATGAAGCACTACTGGCTGGTTATCGCAGGGATCCTTCTTGCCTGCTGCATCGGGCTGGTCTCCGCCCAGACCGATGTGACGGAGAACGCCTCGATCACGGTGACGGATCAGGCGATCGAAGGCGATGAGATCGTCGGGAACGTCACGATCGACGAGGCCGTGAGCAACGATACCGGGTGGCTGGTCATCCACAACAACCTCTTCGGGCATCCCGGCGGGGTCATCGGGTATGCGCCGGTCGAGCCCGGGATGAACACGAACGTCACGGTCACCGTCCATACCTTCGTCGCCACCGACACCCTCTTTGCGGTCCTGCACCAGGACGCCGGGAGGGAGGGCGTCTTTGAGTACCCGGTCCCCGACGTCGAGCAGATGGCAGAGGGCGCGATCGTGATCGTGCCCTTCAACGTCACGGCGGAGAACGCCACCCTGGTGAACCTGACAGCGCTCTGTCCGGAGAACAGCACCTGATTGCGGCGGCCTTCCGCTGCCCCTTTTTTTGGACCCGGGCCACGGTCCGGATGAGGAGCGACAACCTCTTCTGACTCCGGAAAAGAATAGTATGGTGTGAAGAACCTCAGCAATTCCGGGATCGCCGAGCGGATCGGGCGCCATACCCCTGTGCGGGCGGAGGCGACAGCATGACGCTCTTTTCGATCCTGGTAATGGTCTTTCTCCTCGCAAACGCCGTCGCATTCCTCGCGTACTTCCGGGACAAGCGGCTGGCGGAGCGGGGGTCGTGGAGGACGCCGGAGAGCCACCTCCTCGTTCTCGCGCTCGTCGGACCGTTCGGGGCGTTTGGTGCGATGCAGGCCTTCCGGCACAAGACGCAGAAGCCGAAGTTCCGGCTCGTCCCCCTCTTCATCTGCCTGCACCTCGGCATCGCCGCCGCGCTCGTCCTGGGGCTGATCCCTTGACCCCGATGGAAAGGTAAATACCTCTCCTTACCTCACTCTCTTTCAATGGCATACGAGTACGGGACGCCTTCCCGCCCGCTCGAAGCGACCCTCGCAGCGCTCCAGGAGGGGCTGATCCGCGCCTACCGGGCCGAGCACCTCCCGGCCCACCGGCGGTCGCCCCGGAGGGCGCGGCGGCTCCGGCGGATACGGGGGTGGCACCGCGAGGTCGGCCACCTCCTCGCAGAGATCGACCGGGTGGTGCACGAGACCCTTCCCCGGATCGAGCGGGATACCGGCTACACCTTCGGCGCCCCGGACGGTCTCATCCGAATCCTCATGGACCACTCCACGGCCCGGCTCTTTTCCGGGATCCTTGCCGGGTTCCCGGAGGAGGCCCTCCCCGTCCCGGCACGAGACCTCGCCCTCCTCGGGAGCGCCTCCGACGACGCCCGGGTCCTCGCCCTGATCGGCGAGGTCACCCTGGAGGTGAAGGGCCTCCCCGCCGGGGCGGACCTCGCGTCCCTCTGCGACCGGTGGGACCTCTCCCGGATCGCGTTCTCCTGCCGCACCGATCTTACCGCCCGGGAGAAGGAGACCCTCGCCCTCGCGGTCCTCGGGCTCATCTACGTCGGGGGAGGCACCGATGCGCTCCGGGGCGCGGCGCCTGCCTCCGGTGGGTAAGCGCCCAAAGGTATACATACCGGACCGGCCTCGAAGCCCTCACCATGGATACCCGTGCCGTCGCCCGGTTCATCAGGCTCGGGCGGTTCCCCTTCCTCCTCTCGGGGTTCATCCCGTTCGCCGCCGGGGCGCTTCTCGCGCTCCTCCTCGGGGCACGGTTCACCCCGGCCCAGTTCCTCCTCGGCTACGCGGCGCTGGCGGCAGCCCACCTCTCGACCAACTACAGCAACGACTACTTCGATGCCGACGCGGACCAATTCGTCGAGACGACGGCGATCTCCGGGGGGAGCGGTGTCCTCCGCGCCCACCCGGACCTCAAACCCGCCGCGCTCGTCGCGGCCGTCGTCCTGATGGCGGTCTCGGTCCTGATCGGCTACGCCTTTGTGGTCATCTACGACTACCCGACCGTCTTCCTCGTCTTCGGCATAGCGGGGAACCTGCTCGGCTGGTTCTACACCGCGCCGCCGGTCGCGTTCGCCTACCGCAACCTCGGCGAGGTCACGAACATGATCACCTTCGGCCTCCTGATGCCGGGCGCG
>JAQVVW010000091.1 GCA_028698765.1 Methanoculleus sp.
TGCGGTAGACCATGCTGAACCGCTCGTCCGTCTCGAGCGCGCTCCTTCCCCTCCCGAGGAGATCGGTCGCGCTGAAGACGGTCGTGTTCGCCTTCCAGTTCTCGCCGTAGAGCCTTCTTGCGAGGCACTCGACGGCCGCGGTCTTCCCGGTGCCGTGCGGGCCGGAGATGAGCATGTGGGGCACGCTGCCGGAATCCGCAAACGCCGTTATCTGGCGGACGACCTCGTCCTGTCCGATGATATCGTCGCACCGCCTCGGGCGGTAGATCTCACTCCAGAGCATGGGCCAGTCTCTCTCTCATCTCATCTATTGCCGCCCGAAGAAGATAGGTATTGTCAAGCGAGGCGACCAGTCGTTCGGCCTCGCCGGGTTCGAGGGAGGCGCACGCTGCGGTGATCGCGGGAATGGCGCGCGTCACCTCGTCAACGATCGTCAGCGTCGCCGTGCGGGCTGTCCGGGAGAGCGGGTTCAAGTCGACGGTGATGACCGCTTTGCCCATCTCGCGGAGCGCAGCGCACCGGTCCCCGTCCTCGAGCGGCACGAGCACCACGTCGGCGTCCCCGATCCCCTCCGGAAGCGAGAGCGCCCGGTCGTGGGAGAGCGGGACGATCCGCTCCGGCGTGCCCGTGAGGACGCGGGCGCCGTGCCCCGTAAGAAGCCGGTTGATCCGCTCGATCCGCTCCTCCGTCCGGTGGAAGAGGTTCACCTCGACGTCGGCGCCGCTCGCCCGCTGGAGCGCTGCAATCTCCGCCGCCGCAAGCGCCGCCGTGTTGCCGTTCACCGATATCACCGCGTGCCGGGCGGAGAGAAGCATCGCCGCGGCCGTCCGCTCGGCGAGGGCGGCGCTTTCGATCGTCTTCTCGCCGATCAGGTAATCGAACGCTTCCCCGCGCCCGTGGGCGGCGAGCCCTTCCGGTGCGACGATACCCTCGCGGGCGCACCGGGCAATCCGTTCGCGGGCGACAAGAGAACGGTAGCGTGGATGGTCTTTCGGAATCATGGTTTCACCTCGATCAGGTATGCGCCGTTGCGGGCGACGCGGAGGGTGTAGACCTCCCCGAACGGAGAGAGCACCTGCTCCGCAGTCTCACCGCAGGCAAAGACGCCGTTCCCGAGCATTGTCATGCTCGCCGGGACTCCTGCGGCGTCGCAGGCCTCGAACACCCGCCGCACCTCCGGCGCAATAAGCCCGCTCTTCTCGGCGAACCCCCGCGAGAGCCGACAGAAGTCGGGGAGATCACGGGGGCAGCGATCCGGGAATGCGGCGGCTATCCGTTCCATGGCCTCCGCCGACGAGAGGACCGAGGCGGTCGGGAGCGGACCGAGGCTCACGGCGTAGAGGGGCTCTTGTGGGTAGATGCGGGTGATCTCCGCGTGGATCCCCGGCCCCTTCCGGCAGACGACCCCGCCGGATCTGCTCGCGGCGACATCCCCGAGCCCGGTGCGGTGGAGAACCTCGGCCTCGTGCGCCCGTGCGGCCACCTCGTTCTCGGAGAGGTCGAGGTCGAAGAGATGGTTTACGGCCGTGAGCGTCGCAAGCAGCGCCGCCGCCGAGAGGCCGAACCCGGCGCCGATGGGGAGCCGGCACTCCGTCGTGACGCGGGCTGCGACCCCCAGCCGTTCGAGGGCGTACTCGACCGGCGGCGACCCGGCGCTCGCGTGACCCTGCCGGATGACCCGGACGCTTGTTTCGCGGGCGGGTTCGACCGTCGAGCGCACCCCTTCACTGATGACCACGCCGGCCCCGACGCTCCCGGTCTTCTCCGGGCCGGCCCCCTCGACGCGCTTGAAGTAGCCGGATATATGCCCGGGTGAGAACGCTATAGCAGTCCGGACCATATCGCCCTGGCGACCTCCTCTTTGCTCCCGGAGACGTCGGTGACGCTATCTGCCGTCACGATCCGGAACGATCCCTCCTCCGCGCCCATCGTCGGGGGAGCGTTCACGACGACCATCCGCACACCCCCTTCAAGCATCGCTCTCGCCCGCTCCTCCTCATCCCAGCCCAGTTTGAACGCCACCGTCACGGGGCTGCATGCCGCCATCACCTCGTCGATGACCTTCGGGAGGGGCTCGAGCCGGACGGTCAGGGGCGAACCGCTCGGGATCTTCCCTTCGTGCCGTTCAGGGGCGAAGTCCGATATCGCGGCCGCGCTGACGTAGATGTCGACTCCGGTGTCGCGGCAGACCGAGAGAACAGCACCCCGCATCTCCGCGGCGGTCGTCGCACGGATGTTTCGGACGCAGGGGATCGACCCCGCGTGCACCACCGTCACCTCCGCCCCGAGCCGGAAGGCCTCGAGCGCGAGCGCTCTTCCCATCCGCCCGGTCGACCGGGTGGTGAGAACCCGCACGTCGTCGAGGGGTTCCGCGCACGCCCCGCTCGTGATCAGCACCCGTTTCCCCGCGAGCGGCCGGCCCGAGACCGCCCGTTCGGCGTGGAGGACGATCGTATCGGTATCGGCGATCTTTGCTTTTCCTTCCTCAATCCGGGGATCGACGACGTCGATCTCCCAGGAGCGGAGTCGCTGGAGGTTCTCCGCAACCCCCGGGTGGCGGTACATGCTCTCGTGCATCGCCGGGACGACCACCACCGGCATCCCCCGGCCGAGCGCCGTCGTGGCGAAGGTCGTGGCCGGGGTGTCGTCGATCCCGCAGGCGATCTTGCCGATGGTGTTCGCCGTAGCGGGCGCGACGAGCAGGAGATCGGCCTTCCCCCCTTCCCCGCAGTAGAGAACGTGCTCCACCAGGCCGGTGATCCGGGTGAGCGCCGGCCGTCCCGTCGCGTAGGTCAGGGCGTCGGGATGGATGATCCCGGCTGCCGCCTCCGTCATCACCGCCTGCACCGTCGCGCCCCGGCGGCGCAGGGCATGGGCGAGTTTCACCGTCTCGACGGCTGCGATGCTCCCCGTCACGGCAAGCACCACCGTCTTTCCCGAAAGCGTCTTCACGATATCGTCACATCCTGCACCATATGCCACGCGTACGGGCCGTACTTCTTCACCCGGCGGGAGGTCACCGCCGCCGAAAATCCGGCCTCGCCCACCCGTTCCCGGATCGTCTCGCTCACATCCCCGATGCTGTGGACGTGGAGCACGCTTCCCGCCCGGACGTGGGCGAGGGCGTCGGCGAGCATCGAGGGGGCGTCGAAATGCCCCATCAGGACCCGGTCGTAGACCCCGGAGAGGAGTTCCCGGCAGTCGCCGAGTTCGCCCGAGGCTCTGTCCGCGACGTGGTTTGCCATAATGTTACGTTGCAGGTATTCAAAGGCTATTGGGTTGATCTCCATCGCGTGGACCCGTCCACCGCTCATGGCCGCCGGTATGGTGAAGTAGCCGATCCCGGCAAACATATCGGCGATCCGCTCGCCGGGCCGGACGAGAGCGGCGATCCTCGCCTTCTCGTCGCGGTTTCCCTGCGAAAACATCACCTTCGTCGGGTCGAGGAAGAACGTGCAGCCCTGCTCGCGGTGCCGCACCTCGCCTGCGCTCCCGTAGAGGATCTCAGTCTCCGGGACGCGCATCTCACTCAAAAATCCCTTCACCCGGACGACGCCCCGGGGACGGCAGTGCTCCACGATCGCCCTGAGTTCCTCCTCCGTCGGCGCGTCGCCGTGGAGCACCGCGACGTCGCCGATGAGGTGGTAGCCCCGGCCCCGGTAGGTCTCCCGCTCGGGAAGATCCGTATCGGCAGAATAGCCCTCCCTGACCGGAACCCAGGCGATGCCGCCCTCGACATACGGCCGGCGGGAGGTGTCCACCCACTCCGCGTCCGCGATATCGGCAAGGGCGGCCGCCGGCACCTTCCGTGCACGCATGGCAGGACTCACCCGACGATGACCAGCCGGTCCTGCTCCTCGTCGCGAAGCACCCGGATCGGCTGCCCCTCCACCGGGAACGTCCAGGGGACCGTATTGAGTTCCCGTGTCCGGTAGGTTCTCGGGTCCATCAGCCCCACGACGCCCGGCTGCGTGAAGACGACGAGCGCGGACTCGGCCTCGCGCACGTTCCCGATGAGGCGCTCGACCTCGGCCTCGGTGAGCGTCCGGGCAACGCCGGCCGCGAGATCGAAGACCCGGAGGCGCTGTCCGTCGATCTCGCGCACCTCGAAGTAGTTGCCGCGGGATACCACCACGTCGCCTTTCTGGTAGAACGGCAGCCGGATGGAGTAGGTGACCCGATAGAGCGCTTTTCCGTCCTTCTCGCCGACCAGTTTCGGGTGGGTCGTGAACCGCCCGCCGAGCGCCCCCGTGATCGCCCTCGCGATATCCTGGCCGAGGTGCTGCGTCCCGACGGTGATATCGACGCCGTCCTTTGCGTCCTCGAGATCCGATATGAACGAGAATCGGTCGCCCGACTGCTGGAGCGACTCTTCGGCCTGCTGTGCAAGGCTCGCGGCGACCTCGCGCTCGTAGGCGTTGATCTTCCTGCCCGTAGCCCGCACCTGGACGATCCCCTCGTAGTAGCCCCCGGAGATGCGGCTGCACCGGTCGCAGGACTCCTTCTGCCAGCGGATCTCGGTTTCGCAGGTCTCCCGGACCGGGACACCATAGAGAGCAGCCTCCACTTCGACGGTGCAGGCCGTCCTGTTCGACGCGATATCTTCGGACCGGACGGCGATCCGGATATCCTTCGCATCCTCGTGGATGCTCGTCGCCGATACAGCCAGTTCGGTGACGAGGTCAACGTGGGGCATCTGCAGGTCGGACCAGGTCTTGCCGCGTTTCTGCGACTCGCAGACCGGACAGTAGACGGTGGTCACGTAAGGCTCGCAGGTCAGCAGCCGCACATCCGCCGCCCGGCACTCCGGGCAGACTCCTTCCTCGCTCGGCTTCCCGCAGCGGGGACAGATGCTCGTCTGGATGGTCATGGTTCAGATCCTGAATATCTGGGCGTGCGGCACGTCGCCGATCATGATGCAGTCTTCCTCGGCGATGAGGCCCATGGCGACAGCGAGGGCTACGACGCGCTTCCCGATGATATTAACGTTCTCTGCAGTCGCGAGAGCACCCCGGACGTCTTCTTCGCCGGTACACTCTGTACCGTAAAATCCTCCGGTGATGCAGACCTCTACGTCGCCGTGCATCAGGGTGGCGTCCATGAGTTCAGCGTCACAGGCAGCCACCACCTCACCGGCGCCCGGTATGCGGTGCACTTTTAAGTACATCACATACCGTTTGACGCGAGCCGTCAAAAAGGTGCGCAGTTCCGTTAAGGAAGCGCGATATCCACGCCGTAGGTGCGCGACGGTGTCTCCACATGGATGCGCCAGGCGTCCTCTTCGGTGATGAGCCCTTCTTCCAGGTACCGGCGCGTGAACCGCGGCACCGACTTCGGCCCGATGACCGCGCCGGGCCGGGAGTTCTCGTCCATGTAGTCGCTCTCCATCGTGAACAGGCGGCCCGACCGGGCAAGCGCGGGGATCTCCTCGTGCCGCGCGATGAATGAGGGCGTGAGGGGTGTGTCGGGCGTCGCGAAGTGCTTCACGACCCGCTCGACCGGGATGCCCGCCCGCCGTGCCATATCGACGACGTCGGTACAGGGACCGCTCTCGGCGTGGAGCTGGACGGCGCAGCCGCAGTCGGCCCCGAGTTCGAGCGCGTGGTAGAGGACGGCGTTCGAGGCCGCGAACACCTCCGGCGCGACCTCGTAGTGGGGACGGCCGCTCTTGAGGGCGACGGCCCTGCCTTCTTTGACGTAGCAGGCGGCGAGGTCGAGCCCGGCCGTCATCACGCCGGCGGCCTCGTCCAGGGTCATCCGTGCGGTAAGACGGTTCATCTCCGCCGGGTGGACGCCGAGGACCGGGTAGACGACGAGCCCGGTCTCCCGGACCATCTCCGCCACATGGAGTGTTCTATCAAAGACCTCCCGGTAGTCCTCGCCCGACGACGGTTCGACCCCAAGCGACCAGGAGGGTTTCGCGACCAGGAAGATGTGGGTTCCTCCGCTACGGTAAAAGTCCTTTGCCGCCTCGATCCCCCGGCCGTTGTTCGGGTCGATGTGGATATGGTCGTCAGTGATCGGTATCGCGGGGAGCTTCATGGAACTCGACGATCTCCATCATGGGGTAGTCGTCCTCGAGG
Organism: Methanoculleus sp.; assembly: GCA_028698765.1. Next base: position 6,084 of record JAQVVW010000091.1, read on the forward strand.
CGCAGCCGGGCGCGGCAGACGGCCGTCCCGACCTCGGTCGTGATCTCGGCGTCGAACATCTTCCCGGCAAGTTCCGAGTAGCCGAACCGGTTCGAGACCATCATGTCGCGGTTCAGCCGGACAGTGATCTCCGTCACGTAGGGCTGGAGGCCGACGGCCTGCTCGATGGCGGTCTCAACGGCGCCGGCGGTCTCGCGCGCGATGGGGGTCCCGACGAACTGGTGGTAGAGGGCGCCGAGTTTGATCCCGGCCTCAAACGCCGCTCTCTCGCGGTCGGTGATCATGGTTAGTAGGTTTGGGGGTATGGGAGTAAGAAGGTGCGCCCC
>JAQVVW010000092.1 GCA_028698765.1 Methanoculleus sp.
GCTCGTATCGGTCTCGAAGGTCAGGTTCAGGACGGCGTCCCCTCCCGCCTCGAGTTCGGGGATGTAGTAGTTCTCCGCGTTCCGCGGGGCGATCCCGCCGGAGGTCGCGTTGACGCCGATGGAAATGTCGTTTGCGGTGGCCCGGCCGTCGTTATGAATGGTCAGGGTGACGTTGAAGGGGTCGCCCGGGTTGACGGACGCCGGGACGGTCCTCTCCACCCGGAGCGCGGGCCTCCTGATCAGGGGCGCGGAGTTGACGTTCACCGGCACGGGGTACCGTACATTCTCCCCGTCCCGTACGCTGACCCAGACCTCCGGGAAGTAGATCCCGTCTTCTCCGGGAGCACGGATCCGGAACGTGAGCGGGAAGGACTGGCCGGGGCCGATCTCGCCGATATCCTGGAAACTCCCGGTCAGGACCTCGACGTCCGTACTGTGCAGGAGCACGTTCTCGATGTAGGCGTTCTCCACCTCCGTCTCCGTCGAGGTGTTCGCCTCCCCGGTGCCGGGGTTGAGCCGGATGTTGAGCGGCGATCCCGTGGCCGGCGGGGCGGTGCTCGTGAGCACCACGGTGATCGTCCCTTCGTCGCCGGGCATCAGGACGGCGGGGGCGACGGTGTAGTTGGAGACGAAGACCGACGGGGCAGCCGCGGCTGCCGGGACGAGCAGCAGGATGAGGACGAGTGCGCCCGTAAAGCAACCGATCGTCAGCCTTTTCATGCCCTGCCGGGGCGCAGCCGCGGATACCTGGATCATTCCTCATCCCTGCCGGAGTCCCGGAGTCCCCGGCAAATATATAACCGTTGTGGATGGCTGCTCCCGTCTGCCCGTGGTGGGGTGCTACGATGGGTACCGCGGAAACCTTTTATCGTATGGGAAATATATCGTGGCCGGGATACGGCGGGCGGGTACGGGATTGGTCGACCGGATGCGTGACTGCAACGATACCTCCATTCGTGATGAAACGCTTTAGCACCTCTCTGTACGTTCTCATAATGCCGTGCTGCTCTCCGGTCTCGCCCATCAGTCCACCATTTTTTGCTTCTCCGATAAAACGGCCGGCGGTCCGCGCGGGTACCCGATCTGTCGCCTCCCCGGCTATGAGCTGCCTTTATCTCCCGCCGGCGGTATACTCCGCCCACGTTGTGAGGGGGAAGAGATGGAGACGACGCAATGGCTGGTGACGCTGACGTTCAGGGTGACGGTTAGCGGCGTCCGTTCGAAGGACGACTCGGTGGCTGCAGGCCTGGAACAGCTCAAACTCGGGCTCTGCAACGGAGAGGACGTCCCGGTGGAGGCGAGCGTCCGGAGGATCACGAACCTCGTCGAGGAGGAGCCGATCTTCGGCGTGAGGTGGTGATCGCGGCCGGGGCGTCCATGGGTGTCACGCGGCGGTAGACCGGGGCTATTGCAGCGGTGTTTTTATCCGAAGACCTGAAACCGGCCCTGAATAAGATCAGCCATGCCCTCCATAAGATCGTCGAGTGAGGAGAATCTCGTCGTTATGTAAGGGGTTGGGTCAGGGGGCGAGACCCCTGATGGCCGGGATCTCCCCGTACTCCTCCTCGTAGGCGCGGACGGCCTCCGGGGCGCCGAGGAGGAAACGGCGGGCGTTGTTGTAGACTGTGGGGCACACGCCCGGATCGAGGGTGGCGAGGAGGTCGGCGAGCACCGCGACCGCCGGGACCCGGTGGCGGGGCTCCATGTTGTCGATGAACGCAAAGGCGTCAAGCGCCCGGACGGTGCTGTACTCGTTGACCGGGGCGAGCCAGCGGAGGATCTCCGCGAGGTAGCCTCGCCCCTCTTCGGTCTCGAGCGACCGCTTCCTGTTCAGCGCGAACCGCCCATAGAGCGCCCGCTGCTGGTCGGCCTGCTCGATCGAGAAGGCGGGCGAGGACTCGATCCGCTGCAGGATGGGGACGAGGTCGTCGCAGTCGCTTGCGGCGACCGTGGCGAGGAACGACTCCCACGCGACGGGACTCTTCGCGGAGAGGGCCGCGAACGCTTCGAGGATCTCCTGCCGTTCCGGAGCGCTGCTATCGAGGATCAGCGAGAACGCGGCGATGCGGTCGGTTGCGGCCGTCGCTTCCCGGAACCGGGAAAGGAGCAGCTGGTGAACTTCCGGGGTATCGAGGGTCGCGAGGATCGAGAGGCAGGCGTTCTTCCTCTGCCGTCGCCGGATTGCCGCGGCCTCCTCCTCCAGGCCACCCGGCCCGGAGGAGGGCGCTCCTGCCGCCTGACGGTAGACGCGAAGGAGGGTCTCGCCGCCCCGTGCGGCGACGGCGGCAAGGATCTCTTTTCTGGCGTTATGGAGCGCCCGGTAGTGGTGGGCGAACCGCCCGTCCTCGACCGAGGGGAAGATGGTCAGGAACTGCCCGCCCGCCTCCTCCATGAGGACGTCGTCGGCGAGGAGGGCGGCGCAGAGGTCGGCGAACCGGTCGGAGACGGCTGCGCCCGGATCCTCGAGGAGCCGCACCATCTCCCGGTCGGCGAGCGCGAGGAACGCGGTGAACCGGCCGATGGTATCGGGTTCCTTCTCGACCTGGAGGTAGAGTTCATCCTCCGGCGGCCGGTACGCCATCTTTCCGTAGAATGAGTAGCCGCGGTTGAGCGAGAGGAACGCGGGCCTGTCGACGTCGTCGAGGACGATCTCTCCGGCCTCGTCGGCGATCCGGACGGTCGTCTCCCTGATATCCCGGCCTTCGGCGTCGACGAGCGCGAACCGGAACGGGAACTCCCAGGTCCGACCGCCGGGCGAGCGGCTCTGGCGGTAGGCGAGGGTGAACCGCCGGGCGACCGGGTCGTACGCGGGGGATACCGTGAGCACCGGGTACTCCTTCTCCTTCAGCCAGACCGCCGCCATCGTCGTGAGGTCCTGCCCCGAGACCTCCTCCATGCACCGGAGCCAGTCGGCCCGCGAGGCGTTCGCGTGCCGGAACCGGTCGTGGTAGCGGCCGAGCGCTTCGGCAAACCCCTCTCTCCCTATCAACGTCTCGATCATCCTGACGAACTCGGGGGCTTTCACGTAGGTGACGCCCGTGATGAGGTCGTTCGGGTCGTTGAAACCGTCCGGCTCGATCGGCATCGAGCCTGCGCCGCGGTCGAGGGTGAGCGTCCCGGCCGCGGGGTCGAGGAGGTCGAGCACCGTCTTGATGCGCGAGTAGGTCTCACCGAAGAGGAAGGCATGGTGCTGGTTCTCGACGTGGACGGTCACGGCCTCGTTGAGCCAGATCTCGAACGGGCTCCATCCCGTCACCTCGGAGCCGTTCTCGTTGTGGTAGTACTCGTGGGCCTTCACCCGGACCAGGTACTCGAAGGCCGGGTCGGTGGTGTCGGTCCCGGGCATGATCCGGTTCGCGGCGATCGTCGTGTTCCCGACGTTCTCCATCCCGCCGAAGTCGGAGTTCTGCATGGCGATCTCCCGGTAGACCGCCCCGGTGTAGGCATACCCCGGCGTGATGGTCGAGATGAGTTCTTTGAGCGACTTGCGGGTCTCTTCGAGCGCCCGGGCGTCGCCGGAGCGTTTCGCCTCGTCGCGCACCCGCACGAGCCGCCACATCTCCTCCCGGGTCCCGCGGTCGCGGTACTGCGCCGGGCCGGTAAAGAGGTGGACCCACATCACCGCGTCCGCGAGGATATCGAGCGCACGCTCCGCTGCCGCCGCATCTGAGCCGGGTTTCACGAGGAGTTCGAGGGCAAACGTCCGCCCGTCGGGATACTCGAACTCCCGCCGGTGGGTGTCGTAGCATCCCACCCCGAGGAAGAAGAGGTAGGGCGCCATCGGGGTCTTCGTGTTCTCGTATCGCTGCATGGAGCGGCCGGGGGCGCAGGGGATCCGGGCCCCTGCCGGGTCGCCGTTCGATATGGTGGCCGTATACCCGTTATCCGCGATGATCGTCGTCGTGTAGGTACACTTCGCGGTCATGTCGTCGAGGCACGGGACCAGCCGCTGGAACCCCCACTGCTGGCACTGGGTGATCTGGGTGGGCGGCCCGCCGGGGCACAGCCCGTCGTAGTAGAGGCCTTCGAGGACGTGGGTGCTCGGCCGGCAGATCGTCTCGGTATCGAGAGTGAACTCTGTCCGGGGCGGGACAGGGGGATCGAAGGCGACGGTGAGGAGGGCGGCGCTCCGGTCGTAGGTATGAGTGACGGCGTATCCGGCGGACTCCACGCGGAGGATATCCAGGTCGCGGGCGTTCAGGGAGAGCGACGGGAGCGGAGCGTCGAGCGTCTCGGCGGTGAGGGCTGAGGAGACCCGGGTGTGGCCGTCGTAGACGTCGAAGACGAGGTCCATGTGGACGACCCGGACGGGGAGTGCTCCGAAGTCCTCCGGGTAGTAGCGAAAGAGCCTCCGCTCTCTATCGGGGGTCAAAATCCCACCTCGCCGGTTATCTCGCGAAGCGCCCGGCGGATCGCCGTCCGGACCTCGGGCTCCTCCTCGGCCTCGAGCGCTGCGGAGAGGGGATCTGCCGCCCGCACGTCGCGGAGTTTTCCGAGCGCTTCGGCGGCGGCCAGCCTGACGTCTTTCTTTTCGTCCCCGAGGAGGGGGAGGAGGGGCTCGACCGCGCGCTGATCGCCGATCTCGCCGAGCGACCAGGCGGCACCGCGCCGCGTCCACCGTTCGCGGTCGTCGAGGAGAACGAGGAGCGGTTCGACCGCCCGCGTATCGCAGAGCCTCCCGAGCGCCTGTGCGGCAACCCACCGCACCTCGTTCTCGCGGTCCGTGAGGGCGGCGATCAGCGGCTCGACTGCGCGGGGGTCGGCGCAGTATCCGAGCGCCTCGGCCGCCCGCAGCCGGTAGGGGATGCACTCGTCCGAGAGCAGTTCGATGTACTTGCCGATGTTCTCCTCGCGCCGTTTCTCCCTATCTTCCATGAGGCGTTTTACCGAGCGCTCCATCCTGATCCCTCCCGGTTCTCGCTGCACCCGATCTCGTTTACAGTATATAGCACCTGGCACGGCATCTCTCCTCCCTGCCGGCGGAAGGTTCGCCGCCCCCGCGCCGGTCACGCGGGCAGCTCCTCTTCCTCGCCAACGACGTCGAACGCGACGATCCGGTAGTTGTAGTACCGCCCGTCCGGGTCGGTGAAGTAGAGGAAGACCATCAGCCCGTGCTCGTCCGAGATCCAGAGTTCGGCGTCCTCGTCGATGGCGTGGTACTCAAATCCGAGCCCGGCAAGCGCCTCCTCGATGGCGGTGCCCGCATCCATGTCGCTGACCATCTCGAACGTCGCGGCCAGGGGATACTGCCGTTCCTCGAGTGCGGAGACCTGGAGCCGCGCCTGCTTCTCAGCAAGGAAGAGTCTGTCCAGGGTGACCATGATCTCCTGCGCGACAACGTCCACTTCGTCCGGCTCCATACCAGTACCTTGGATCCGCCGGTTATATGGATGTTGGGCGTTTGCGCCGGGCGGCGCAGAAGCCCCGGCGGGGCGGGAGGACGATTGTTTCCTTCAATCGGGAACCGGGATAAAAATTTTTGTCGGTGGCCGGATACGCTTCCATCCGCATCATGACGCCTCCATAGCGAAACTCTAAATCATCCTGACGCAGATAGAGGTTATAATGGCAGAGGGCAGGCTCAAGATCGTCGTTTTCGGTTCCTTCAACGCAGGAAAGTCCAGTTTCATCCAGGCGCTCGACCCCCGCAGCCGCCACATCGAAGCGTCCTCGGAGGGTGGCCCCACGACCGTTGCATTCGATTTCGGCCGATTGAAGGTTGGAGACAAGTCTATCTTTCTCTTCGGGACCCCGGGGCAGGAGCGGTTCGAGTTTGTCCGGCAGATCATCTCGCGGGGGATGGACGGCGCGATCATCGTTGTGGACGCCACGACGGGCGTGGACGAGATGACGCGGTATTTCTATGACCAGTTAAAGCCCCTCGACGTGCCGCTCGCGTTCATGGCGAACAAATGCGACTGTCCCGGCGCGGCACCCGAGGCCGTCAGCCACGCTCTCCCGGGTGAGATGGTGCACCCGATCTCCGCGCGGAACGGCGAGAACGTTCATGCGGCGCTTGACGCCTTTGTCGCGACCCTGACTGCGCGGTAACGATCATTTTTACTGCCCTGGGGTCGTTCTCCTCTACGGACAATGACCCGTAAAGAGACCTACATCAAGGAGGTTGCCCGGCTGCTCACGAGTTTTCTCTCGAGTGGCGACGCCGGAGACCTGCTTGCCTTTCTGGTCGCAGAGAGCCGTCTTCCCGGACCCCGGGCGAACCTGGAGATTGCGGCGGCGTTTGCCGGGACCGTGCAGGAGTTTGCCGTTGCCGATCCCGACG
>JAQVVW010000093.1 GCA_028698765.1 Methanoculleus sp.
GAACGCCGCTTCGACCAGGGCGGCATTCATCTGCTCGTAGAGCGATCTCTTCTCCTTCCTCGTCTGGGTCTCCGATATGTCCGAAGCTACCTTTTCAAGCTCACGCAGATCGCCAGAAGAGATAGCGGAGTTGATCTTCTGTTTTATCTGTAGCTTTCCATCCATTTTGATCAGCGCTCTCTCGTGGGTTCTGCATCATGCATATCCATTATCGGATATATAGGTTGCCCCCCTCTCACAAGAATGTTTTTCAATGGATTTGGAGAGTTCCTCAAAAATATCGGGGATGAGGTGGAGGATAGCAGTCATCCCGGGCATCCCGTGCGAAACTGCTTCATGGTATGCCGATCCCGCAGGCGAGGGGTTAGGGGATCCGGACGATCGGATCGCCTGCGCCTGTGGTGTTAGTAATCAGCCCTGATTTTAGCGACCCGTCGCGATCATCATGATCTCCCGGTACATGGCGTCCGCGACGGCCGGGTCCTTTGCCTCGATCATGATCCTGATCATCGGTTCCGTGCCCGATGCACGCACCAGTGCCCAGGCGTTCTCCCTGACGATCTTGACGCCGTCGATCTTCTCGATGGTCTCTCCTGCAAACGCCTCTTCGACGGTGCGGACCAGTGCGGCCGGGTCGGCGGCATGGTATTTCTCCTTTACCAGGTGGTATGCGGGGAGTTCGTCGACGATATCCGAGAGTTTCCTGCCTTTATGGCTCGCGAGCACCGCCACCATCATGGCGGCGGTCATGCCCCCGTCCCGGCAGAACTGGTGGTCGGGATATATCAGCCCGCCGTTTCCTTCGCCGCCGAACGAGACCTTCCTGCCCTCGCCGATCAGCCCGAGCATCCTCCTCGCGACGTAGATGCTCCCGACGGGTGTATAATCAACGGTGCAGCCGTGTTTCTCCGCGATATCCCGTATCAGCCGGGAGGTGGCGACCGGGGTGACGACGAGCCCCTCGCCGTTTCTACCGCAGACATAGTCCTCGATGAGACCGAACTCATAGTTCTCTTCTATATAGCGTCCTCTGGTATCGACGAAGACCGCCCGGTCGGCGTCGCCGTCGTGCGCCACCCCGAAGTCGGCGCCCGTGGCGAGGACCATCTCCGAGAGGGGCTGCAATCCTTCGGGGGTCGGCTCAGGCATCCGGCCCGGGAAGGTGCCGTCGAGCCGGGCGTTGATGGTATGGACCCGGCACCCCATCCTCGAGAGGATGATCGGGGTCGTGAGCGCCGCAGGCCCGGAACCGGGGTCGACGACGACGGTCATGCCCTCGCCGATGCCTTCCGGGAAGTGGTTCACGATGGCCTCGATGTACTCCTCGAGCCGGTCGGGTGCGGCGCTCTCGCTGCCGACGCCCTCCCAGTCGGCCACGTCGAACTCCTCTGCAAAGAACCGGCCTTCGAGCTGGACGATCTCCTCATCGGCCATCTCGGTGCCGTCGGCCTCGATGATCTTCACGCCGTTATACTCGGGCGGGTTGTGGGATGCGGTGATCATCGCGCCGCCGGCAAACCGATTGGTCTTGATGATGTACTGCAGGGCCGGCGTAGGGAGGATGCCCATGTCCACCACGTCGCACCCGGTCATCAGGAGCCCGGCCTTGAGGGCGTGTGTCAGGGCTTCGCCGGACGTCCGCGTATCTCTGCCGACCGCGATGCGGCCTCTCCTCATCGATCCGAGCGCGGCGCCAATCTTGAGGACGAGGGCCGGTGTCATCGTCTCTCCGATCACGCCCCGCACGCCGTTTGTTCCAAACATCTGTTTTTCGTTTCCCATTCAGTCACCTCTCCACGTCGTGTAGTTCCCGTTTCAGCCGGTCGATGGCGTTCGCAGCGGCGGCGAACGCTTCCTGCCGGTGCTCTGCGAGTATAGCAAGATATGTTATGTCCTCTCCTGCATAGAGCCTCCCTTTCCGGTGGTAAAACCGGGCGCCGATGATTCCCGGGACGGTCTCCATCTCTTTTCGGATGCTCTCTGCCACGGCATCGACGGTCTCGTCGAAGTCCATGTATTCCGCCCGGTCGCTTCCGGTCCACTCCCTGACGATTCCGTTGAATGTGAGGATCGCCCCGGCGTGCGAGACACCGCACTCGCGCCGGAGCTCCCTGACCAGCCCCTCGACGGTATAGTAGTCCTCGAACCGGTCGAGTGCGGCGACCGTCTCCTCGACTGAGGGGTTCCGGAGCACGACGTTCTCGCTTGGAAGGTCGCCTATCACGATCCGCGGGAACGATCTCGACTTGAACCCCTCGAGTATAGCGTATTCGATCCCGGCGTTGCAGAGGACCTCCAGGGTGGAGTCGAGATCGTTCTCGCGCCTGACGATGACCGACTTCTCTTCATCGAGACCGCCGGATATAGCAGCATGCGATTCATAATACAGGGTGGTGTCCTTTCCGGGCTCTAGCGAAAAGCCGTGGTGCCCGAGATGTTTGACTGCTCCGACGGCTCCGTGTACGGAGAGCGCCCCGATCAGGCTCTTTATGAACGTGGTCTTCCCGGCGTTCGAGCGGCCGACGATCTGTATGATCTTCATGGTTCTCCGTCTTCTCCCTCTTCGGTCTGCATCTCCTGGCTGCTGGCTTCCTGCTCCTCTTCTCCCTGGTTCCCTTCCTGGCCGGGCCGGGCCTTCAGGATGACCGAGGCCGCTTCAGCCACGCCCCGCATCACCTCGGTGATCCGGTCCTCGACGTCGATCTCGTCGTCGAGGTTCAGGCTCGTCCCTTCCACCTCCAGCAGGAACCGGGCGACCTCGCTCGCCTCAAAGAGGATCTCGTCGAGTTCTTCTGCGGTGAAAAAACCGCACATCGCTCCGTAAAAGAATGTGGCTCCTGCTTTCTTCACCTTCTTCTTGAACGAACTCCTTGCCTGGTTGACCGCCTGCGGGGAGTAGGAGTCGACCATGAACGGGCAGAGTTCGGGGAGGTTCTCGCCGATGAACGTCATCTCCGAGCCGCTGGTGGTCTTGAAGTCTGCGCAGAGGCGGGCTATCGCCCACTCGCGGGCGGTGATATGGGTGTGTTTGCGCAGGAACTGATTGACTCGCTGGTAGGTGGCGCCGTCCACCTTCTTGAACTTCTGGTACTTGTTCGGGTCTTTGATGCTGTCTGGTCCTTCCATTTTATCTACCTCTTGTTGGTTTTGCTATTTCAATAAGGCTGGTCGAACGGTGGTGCTTCGAGAGAAGCCGGATGCGCTGCCGGGATCGGTTGCTCTGCGGGCTGCCGGCGTCACAACCGTCCCGGTTAATCATATAGCATCATATGGTTTATTCCTGCCCCTTTGTTCCCGGTGCGGGACGGTGTAATCCGGTCATCCGGGTGGTGCGTTGCCCCATCCGGGCGCAATACTCGGGCCAGGTATCGCTCCCGGGGGGATACCTCCAGGCCCCCGTTCGCGCCCGTCCGGGTTCGATACCCCCAGAGCCGCCCGGGGCCCCGGTGTGCGAAACTTCCGGGACCTGCGGGCTCAAAGGGCGTGATGCCTGTGAGAAGACGCCCGGTTACCTGAATCTCCGCTGAAGGGTCCCCGTCTGCCCGCTCTCCTTCAGGGCGGCCGCCGGGAATCCGGCACCCTCGCATTGCGGTTTTGAGCCATGATCGTGCTCGCTCTCATAGGTGAGGTCGTCTCAAGGGCTAATCGGGCGTCTTTGCGCATATACGGGGGTCGTTTATATATGGGCCGGAGGTGCAGGCTGCGTGGCACCTGTGCTGCTCTCGGATCGTTCACTTTCATCCCGCGCGGTATGGGGTTCATATACTTGAAAGGGGACGTATTCAGTAGGGTTTGCCACCCGCCCACCTGGGATGGGCAGCCCCGCATACCTCCGAACTCCGATATCAACTGCATCACCGGATACCCTTTTTTTATGGATCGGGTGAAATCAGTCTCTCTTTAACGCTCTGACGCATTTTGTGGGTGATCTTACCGGGGCGTGGCGTCGTCTGCTGCGGCTGCAGGGTTCTGGCGGGTTATTTCGCTTCTGCCTGGATCTCCCCCTGCCTGTGCATCCGGTGCTTGACGGGTTCCTTTTGCCGGGCCGCCTCCTTTGCAGCCGGCTCTTTTGGCGCAGATGTGGGGGGTCGGGGATCGGCGGCCTCTCTTGAGTCTGAGGTGGTTTTTGGGTGATGCAATTTATTGCGGGGAATAGGCATTTACCGCAATCTTGATATGCTCCGTTATTTAATGTATTGTACAATGGAAAATGCCTGTTTCTCGGAATGGCTGGATCGCTTCGGCAGTTACCTCCGGATGCGGAACTACTCGCCCCGGACGATCGAAAAATACCTGCAGACCCTCCGGCGTTTCGCCCGGTACGCCCGGTTCCGGCAGAATCCGGATTCCAGCGAGATTTTGTTCGATGAGGCCGCGTTCGAGAACGCTCCGCTGGATGCGGACGTCAACGTCTCGACGGCCCTTGTCACCGATTTCTTCTCCCATCTTACGGAGAAGCAGGATTACAAGCCCAAGACCCTCCACCGGATGATCTCGACGCTCTCCTCGTTCTACCGGTATCTCTACGTGCAGGGGGTCGTGGTCGCCGACCCGATGATTGGGGTGGAACGGCCCCGGATCAAGAATCAGGAACTGAAATACCTCAAACACAGTCAGGTGGTCCGCCTGATCAACACTATCGAGAGCGAACGCGACCGGCTGATCGTCCGCCTTATCTACGCAACAGGCGTCCGTGTTTCGGAACTTTGCGCGATGTGCGTCGAAGATATCGATTTCGAGGAGCAGACGATACGGGTGAAGGGGAAAGGCGACAAAATAAGGACTGTTTTCATAGACGAAGATACGCTTGAAGAGATTAACCGGTTTATCGGCAACAAGATCGAGGGGCCGCTCTTTCTGGGTCAGCAGGGTAACCACATCTCCCCGCGGACTGTCCAGCACCTCTTCAAGCAATACGCTCCTTCCGGGATTACGCCGCATAAAATCCGCCATTCTTATGCGAGCGAACTCTATCGGCGGTCAAAGAACCTCCGTGTCGTGCAGGAAAACCTGGGGCACTCCTCCATCAAGACGACCGAGATCTACCTGCACACCGACATCGACGAGCGTAAACGTGTCTATCAGCAGTATTTCCCGCTTTCAAACGGAAAAAAAGGGGGAATGATCCGGCCCTCCGGGCGATCCGAATAAACCGCATGATGCTATATGGGTGCGGGTCGACGTAGGACCCTCTGGTGCGGCCGTGCCGGGGGTATTCGCGGAGAACCTCCCCGCCCCTCCCGAAAGGGCATTCTTCCCCTCTCCCTCTCCCCGGCAACGCTCAAATATCACTAGAGTATCTATCCTGCCCGTATGCGCTACATCGTCACGGGCGGGGCGGGGTTCATCGGGTCCAACCTCGCAGAGCGGCTGGCACGCGACGGCCATGAGGTCGTGATCGTCGACGATCTCTCCGCAGGACGGCGGGAGAACATCGGTCGTCTCCGGGTGACGTTCGTCGAGGGGAGCGTCACCGATCTCGACCTGCTCATCGACGCCTGTGCCGGGGCGGACGGCATCTTTCACCAGGCGGCCGTCGCTTCGGTTCCCCGATCCGTAGCAAACCCCCTGGAGACGAACGCGGTGAACGTGACCGGAACCCTGAACGTTCTCTGGGCGGCAAAAGAGTGCGGCGTCCCGACGGTTGTTGCGGCTTCCACCTCGGCGATCTACGGCGACGATCCGGTCTTCCCCAAACAGGAGACGATGGCGCCAGGGCCGCTCTCCCCCTATGCGGCCTCGAAACTCGCGGGCGAGTACTATGGGAAGGTATTCGCCGACCTCTACGGCATCCGGACGGTATTCTTGCGGTACTTCAACGTCTTCGGTCCGCGGCAGGACCCGAACTCCGAGTACGCGGCGGTGATCCCGAAGTTCATCACCCGCCTGCTCGGGGATAAGCCGCCGATCATCTACGGCGACGGAGAGCAGACCCGGGACTTCATCTTTGTCGCCGATGTCGTGCGGGCGAACATCCTGGCGATGGAGGGCGACGCTTCCGGCGTCTTCAACATCGCCGGGGGCAGCAGGATCAGTCTGAACCACCTTGCGTCCATTCTCATGGAGACTACCGGCATACACCGCCGGCCGATATACGAACCGCCGAGGCCGGGGGACGTGCGTGACTCTGTCGCCGACATATCCCGGGCGGGGGAGGCCTTCGGGTTCTCTCCACGCTGCACGCTTGAAGCGGGGCTCCGCGAGACGGTGGCGTGGTTCAGGGACGGCGGCCGGTAACCCTCCCGT
>JAQVVW010000094.1 GCA_028698765.1 Methanoculleus sp.
CGTCGCACGCCCGCCCGCCGACGAGGACGAGCTGGCAGGGCGTCTTCCGGCGGACCATCTTGAACGCCTGGATGACGCCGACCGGGTCTTTGAAGACGTCGTACCGCGAGACCTGGGTGACGATCGGTTTCTCCGGGTCGATGCCGTACTTCGCGAGGGTTGCGTCGATCTCCGCCGGAGGAAGCTCGCGGTTCTTCTCGGAGAGGGGATCGATGAACGGCGGGATGATGAAACTCGGCACGTTCCAGAGGGGGAGATACTGGAAACTGGAGAAGATGCCGGCGTGGTACTTCTCGACCAGCCTGCGTAAGATGCTCCCCATGCTCCCGACGGCCGTGGTGGGCACTGTCTCCAGCTGGACGTGGCACCGCCAGAGCAGCCTCTTTCGCTCGAGTTCCCGGTTCGTCAGGAACTCGATGAGACCGAGCGGCTGGGGGTCGTGGATGGTCACGACATCGGAATCGTCCTCGATCAGCCCTTCATTTTGCCGCTGGGCCTCCCAGTAGGTCTCGATCATCTCCGGCGAGAACCCGCCTTCCCTCCCCTGGAGGAAGTTATGCAGCGTCTTCGTCACGTCGAAGAACGCCGGTTCGGCCTCCATGACGCTCCACGTCGTCTCAAGGCCGAGCGCGTTGAGGAACGGGACATATGAGATCAGGATCTCCGAGACGCCGCCGCCGTGGCGGGTCGAGTTGATCTCCTGGAGCCTGACATCCGAGAGACGCCCGCCGAGCTCCTCGATCGCCGAGAACTGCTCTTCACCCACGATCCGCTGATATTCCCTGAGAGAGGGAACCCCGGGGAGATCCGTAACAATCATGCGAGGAACACTACCGGGCAATACGCACCCACCCGCTAAAATGCCTTTCGGTAAGGGAGAGGAACTCGTGGGGCGCGCCTAAAATCCGGTCACCAGCTTCTGACCGGCAGGGTGCGGTGGGTGTCGTCGTCCGTGCGAGAAGAGGCAGCCGGGGGAAGGGCCTTCTCCAGGGCAGCCTTCAACTCGGCAAGAGAGATGGGTTTTTCCAGGACACCGATGATATCATTCTCATACCTCGAGTATTCCTCCGGCCAGACGTGTTTCGCGGTGAAGAGCAGGACAGGGATATCCTTGTATTCGTCGTTACGTTTGAGTTCTTCCAGGAACTGCCATCCGTCTATGGGAGACATCATCACGTCAAGAATAATGAGTGCGGGCTTCTCTTTCTTGATCGCCCGGAGAGCGTCCCACCCGTTGTGAACAAGGAGCGGTTCGCGGTCGATCTTCTTGAGCAGCAGTTCCATAACTTCCAGTGTCGGCAGGTCGTCGTCAACGACCATGATCTTCTTTCCCAAAGTTCATACCTCCCTCGGTAGCCGGATGGTGAAGGTGCTCCCTTCGCCCACCTCGCTCGTAACCGTTATGTCTCCCCCGTGCAACCGGACATATTTGTCCGCGATCGAGAGCCCAAGGCCGGTACTGCCGCCTTTGCAGGCCGGGTCTCCGGCGCCCCCTATGTAGAACGGCTCAAAGATCGATTCGATGATATTTTTGGGGATACCGATGCCATTATCACACACCATAATATAATGGTTTTCATTCGATCTCGTATACCGGATCCAGACCTTCTCTGGTGGTTCATTATACTTAACGGCATTCGACACCAGCCCCATCATCACCATGGATAGGCGGTCGGGATCTCCCGGGATGCGGACGGTATCGGGGATTTCGTTATAAATCAGGGCACTTCCTTCGTATTCGCCCCGAGAGACGACGCCGTCCACAAACTCGCGGAGGGGTATCTCCTGGATGGTCAGGTCGACGTAGTCCATCGTGAGCAGACTGAGTTCGACCGCCCGCTCCACCACCGCCAGCTCCTGGTCGGCGCACGCAAGGCAGGTCCTGAGGAGGTTCTCGGTATCCTTCGTGATGCCGTAATAACCGGGATCTTCGACGATCATCCGCAGGTAGCCAAGAAGCGGCTGCAGCGGGGTGCGCAACTCGTGGGCCAGTTTGGTGACGAGTCCCTGCCACTGCTCGACCTCCCAGGAGAGCTGCCTGCACGCGAGCCTCTGCCGCCGCACCTCGGTGATATCCCGCGCCGACCCCACGACGCCGGTGAACTTACCGTCTGCTCCGGTATACGGCGCGATCGAGACGGCGAAGGTATGCCGGGTGCCTGCGATATCCAGGTCGAGATTGTAACAGACACTCTTCTGCTCCTCGATCACCTCCTGGATCCGTCCCATGCTCTGTGCGGCGATCTCGCCGCGCAGGAGAGCATCCACACTCTTTCCGACGAGATCTTCGGGAGAGACCCTGTACTCGGGCGCACGAGTCCAGGTGAAGTGCACGAAGCAGCCCGTGGCGTCCAGCACGAAGAAGATCTCATTTGTCTGCCGGATGAGGTCCAGCAGCCGCCCGTTCGACGGGATGGGGTCGTCGTTTTCGCCGGGCAGCCTGCCGGTGTCGACGACCGTGCACTCGAAGAGGTTCTCGGCGGGGAGGACCCTGCAGGAGAGGAGAACCCTCCTCGCATCGCCGCCACGTGCGTAGAACACCATCTCTGCGTTTCCGACGTAGCCTTCCCGCTCCATCTCCTCGATGAACCATGCTTTGCCCGTCTCGTTCGCCCAGAACGCCTCTGCCGGGATGCCGACGAACTTTCCGGGAGTGTAACCGAAGATCTCGGCACACTTTCTGCTGGCGCAGACGATACGGAGGGTCTCTGGGTCGCAGAGGAATCGCGCATTTCGGGTATCCTCCATGATCCGCCTGCACCGGGAGGCAGCCATGTGTGAATCCTGCGAAAAGAGTGTCGTGGCCCCGAAGACCCAGAAGAAGATCATCGTGTGCAGCCCCGTCATCACGGGGTCGACGGCAAAACCGAAGTTCGAGAGGTAGACACGGATGATCACGAACCCGGCAACCAGGAACGCTGTCGTCCCGAAGGCCTGCCGGGGAAACCAGAGAGCAACGAGGAGGATCGGGATGCAATACACCAGAGGAGAGAGGAGCTGGGCGTTCACCGGAGTGGCCGCGGTGAGCATGAGGGATATCGCCGAGAACGAGACCACCACGATCATTTTGACGAGATCCGTCCCGGTAAAGAGATCCTCACGAATGCAGCTTACGAAACTCCGGTTCGAGGACATAGATAATAGAGAAAAATATCACCAGAGGATATATAAAATACATTCGAAATCATCCGACCACTAAACAGTTGTTTTCAGGAAAAGGAGTGCGATTTTATGAAATCCCGGGGAGGAACCCGAATATTTTTCAACTCTCAAACGAGAGAGACGGCAGGAGAGCCGGCATGCCCGATACCGCCCAAAAAGGAGATTATATGAAGATCAGCGTGTAACCCTAGATTATGCGCCCGTTTGTCTTCGTCAACATCGCGATGAGCGCTGACGGAAAGATCTCGACGAGAGAGCGGCGACAGGTGAGGATCTCGGGTAGCGAGGACTACCTCCGGGTCGACCGGATCAAAGCGGAGAGCGATGCCATCATGGTCGGCATAGGGACGGTGCTCGCCGACAACCCTTCGCTCACCGTCAAGTCCCCGGAACTCCGGGAGCAGCGGAGGGCGGCCGGAAGGGATGAGAACCCCATCCGCATCGTGGTGGACGGCAGGGGGAGGACGCCCCCGGATGCGGATATCCTTCAGAAGGGAAGCGGGAAGCGTATCGTCGCGGTTTCAAGGAAGGCACCCGAAAGTGCCGTAGATGCCCTCCGGCAGCACGCCGCCGTCATCGTCGCGGGAGATGAGACCGTCGATCTCCCCGCCCTGCTCGAAGAACTGCACCAGCAGGGCGTCCGGCGCCTGATGGTCGAGGGAGGGGGGACGCTCATCTGGACGCTCTTTAGGCAGGGGCTCGTCGACGAACTCCAGGTCTTCGTCGGCAACATCGTCATCGGCGGGAAGGACGCTCCCACGCCGGTGGACGGCACGGGATTTCTCCGGGAGGAAGAGTTCGCCCGGCTACGGATCATCGAGGCCGTCCGGCTCGACGACGGCCTCCTCATGCGGTGGGAAGTAGAGCGGCGAGAAAGACCCGCTCGATAGTCTTTTAGAGAATCAACGACCGATCGCACTCCGGTCGGCCGAAAAAAGGTGTTTTGGATCAGGGCACTACAACGATCTGGTCCTTGACCTTGTAGGTGCCTCCCGTGACGAGGGAGACGGATATCTCGACCCGGTTCTCGCCTTTCGCGTTCTGGATGATGATATCGTCACCGCGAACCGGCTGCAGGGTGTCGGTGATGACCTCACCGGTCGCCTTGGTCACGCGCACGTCGATCTTCGTTATGAAGTCCTGTCCTTTACCTCCGCTGAACGCGATGTAGAGATCGTTCGTGATCCGCGAGGGGTAACCGCCCTGGAGCTGGAAGTCAATCTCTTTTCCCGGCGGCACCGTCTGCGTCGGGCCGGGTGTAAGCGAGACCGGCGTCGCCGTGGCTGCGGGAGCCTGGGTGACCGTCGCCGTCGCCGTCGGGGTTGTGGGGTCAGCATCGCCGCCCGTGCCGGTGCAGCCGGCGCAGAGCAGGAATGCGAGCAGAAGCACAGTCAGAGCTGATAACAACCTGAAGTTCATAATGCATCATACACATCAATGTATTTCACCCTTTCGTCACGCCCGCGGCATACCGTGAATACGAGGGCATAAATAGCCCGCGATGCAGCGAGGGTTCCGCGATCTCACCCGGTCGGAAGAGAGGGGAGTGAGATCTCGATGGGGTGCTCGGGGAGCGGGGCCACCTATAGAAAAATTTATATTAGTAGGAAGGAACCTTCTACCTGTAATTGTAGAGGTGCAACCGATGAACCTGCGAAGACCGAACGCCAACGATGCGACGGGTACAGCCAACCGCTCCCGCGATGTCGTTCCCATGTCCGGCATCTGCAGCCGGTGCGTCGACGGGTGCAAGGGGTCCTGCGAGATCTGGCTCTCCTCGTTTCGGGGGAGAGAGGTGCTCTACCCCGGCCCGTTCGGCGAGATCACGGCCGGCGCAGATAAGGACTACCCGGTCGACTACTCGCACCTGAACATCCAGGGCTACGCCCGGGGCGCAAAAGGGCTGCCGGAAGGTGTTGAGGGCAATCCCGACACCGCGGTCTTCTCCGCCGTCGATACCCGGACGGAGTACGGGTGGGAGAGCAAGGTGCCGATGCGGGTGCCGGTCTTCACCGGGGCGCTCGGCTCGACCGAGATTGCGCAGGCGAACTGGGAACACTTCGCCGTCGGAGCAGCCATAGCGGGCATCACGCTCGTCTGCGGGGAGAACGTCTGCGGCGTCGACCCGGGGCTGGTGCTCGATCACGACGGCAGGGTCGCCCGGTCGCCCGAGATGGATCGCCGGATCGAGTCCTACCGGAAGTTCCGGGACAGCTACGGGGAACTCCTGGTGCAACTGAACGTGGAGGATACAAGGCTCGGGACCGCCGAGTACGTCTCCTCGAAGCACAACCTGGAGACGATCGAGCTGAAGTGGGGCCAGGGGGCGAAGTGCATCGGCGGCGAGATCAAGGTCGACAACCTCGACCGGGCGAACCAGCTCAAAGGTCGCGGCTACATCGTCCTCCCCGACCCGGGGGTTCACGAAGTCCGGGCGGCCTTCGAGGGCGGCGCCACAAAGGAGTTTGAGCGGCACTCCCGTCTCGGTTTCGTCACCCGGGAAGGATTCCTCGAGGAGGTCGACCGGCTCCGCGATATCGGCTTTAAGCGGGTCACACTCAAGACCGGCGCCTACTCGGCCGTCGAACTCGCGATGGCAATCCGCTACGGGGCAGAAGCAAAGATAGACCTCCTCACCATCGACGGTGCGCCCGGCGGCACGGGGATGAGCCCCTGGCCGATGATGAACGAGTGGGGCATCCCGACGTTCTACATCGAGTCGCTGGCCTACCAGTTCGCCGAAAGGCTCCGGCAGCGAGGCATCCGGGTCCCGGACATCGCCATCGCAGGCGGGTTCGCGGACGAGGCCAACGTCTTCAAGGGGCTGGCCATGGGAAGTCCCTACGTCAGAGCGGTCTGTATGGGCCGCGCTCTGATGATCCCCGGCATGGTCGGGAAGAACATCAGGAAGTGGCTTGAGGCGGGCGATCTCCCGAGAACCGTCTCGAAGTACGGCAGCAGCGCCGCGGAGATCTTCGTCTGCTACGAGGAACTTAAAGAGCGATACCCCGGCCGGATGGACGAGATCCCGCTCGGAGCAATCGGGATCTACACCTACGCCCAGAAGTTCAG